>DATGXP010000726.1:0-5046 GCA_035298845.1 Chitinophagales bacterium | reverse complement strand
ACTGCTCGGTTACCGCTATGACGGTACTGGGGCCGGGCGCGCATACAATAGATTTTCGTTCGATGCGTAACGGGGGCACACTAGGCGCAACTATAACGATAGGTGGCGATGGGTTTACATCGGCACTTGCCGGGGCTATGTCATTAATAGTAAACTACAGATAAGCAAGCCGGCATGATGAAGCAATTATTTTTATTCCCGCTTTTAAGCATGGCGCTAGTGGCTTTTTCTCAGCAGGCCGACCTGGCTGATAAAAAAGCAGTAGGGCATAACCGCGTACCGGTAATTAAAGCCACTGCAATTGCCAATACCCCGGCAGATAAAACAGATAGAAATGCTGCAGGTACTGCCAGAGGCAAACAACAACCCATATCACCGACAGATACTACGGGCTTAAGCTCTCAGCAAAAACATATTGGCAAGTAAGGATATTCTCAGTAGCAGAAATCTACAAAGCGCTTAATCGCTTTGAGAGCTTCTTTCTTCTTTTCGAACACGCTCATGTGTTTGCAGTTTTCGTAAAAATGAACATCGGCTACCGATGGAAAGGAAGCCTGTTGCGAGGTTAAGTTGAGGGGGGCGCTTTCGTCCTGTTTGCCGTTGATAAGCAGTACCGGTACCGGTGCCTGTTTCAGCACATCGCATTTTTCTTTGCGGTTCATCATGGCTGTGTTAGCGGCTATCAAAGCTTCGGGGGTGTATTTCTCCGCCTTCTTAACCATAGCAGCAATCAGTTTTTTGCCGCCGGCTGTTTTCTTAAATGTATCGTGAAAAATGCCCGGTATAAGTTCGCGCACAAAAGGTTTGCTGCCGTGCCTGGCAATAAACGCATTTCCCTTTTTGCGGTTGGCTTTTTTCTCTTCGGCATCGGCAAAGCAGTGCGAGTTTACCAGGCCAAAACCGGTTAGCATTTCGGGATGCCGTTCGGCAAAGTTAAGCGCTATGTAACCACCCATTGAGTGGCCAAGCAACACACACTTTTTCACCTTCTCTTTTTGCAGTAGTTTGAATACTTCATCGGCGTAGTACTCCATACTCAGAGTTTTGCTTTGCAGGGGCGAGTTGCCAAAGCCCTCTAAATCGGGTACTATTACTTTATAGTTTTTAGCCAGCGCTTTGGCTGTGTCGGCCCACATGGCGCCTTCTTCAATAAAGCCGTGCACCAGCACCACTACTTTTCCTTTACCGGTTGTTTTGTAATACATGCGGTAAAGATGGGGTTATGTGCGGGAAATAAAAAGGGTGGGTGGGATACCAAGTTATTGACAAGGTATACTGCGGATGGTTTTTAGCGCCAGGGGGTATGCATACCAAAATGGTGTAACCACCTTTTTGGTGTAAAGGGCTTGGGTTGAAGTTGTTGTAAAAAATGCGTGTAACCACCTTTTGGGGGGTTGTGTAACCACCCTACAAAATTCGCCCAAAAATGCAGCGAATGCCGTGTTGATGATAGTGGCGCTTTTGTTAGTTGTTGTTGATTTTAAAAAGGGGATGTATGGGCCGCTCCTACGGAGCTCTATCAGGTGTTTTCTCTTTTCGCCGGATTAAAATCCGGCGTTACAATATGGTTGGTTGTTACGCAACTTGCTTTGCATAGGGTTTATGGTTTCCTGTAAAGGCGGCATCGTCGTGGTAGACCGGAACAGGCAGAAATAAAAAAGGTGCGGCTTGCGCCGCACCCCTGCTTAGTGGACTAAACTAAGACTATGAAAGAAAGATGACTACCTGGTAATAACCAGCTTTTGCACAGCTGACTTTGTGCCGTTTTTAATACGTACTAAGTAAATACCGCTGCTTAGGTCGGCAACGTTTAGTGTAGTGTTGTTAGCGTTAACCGGGCCGGTTAACAGGGTCTGGCCCAGTTGGTTCATAAGTTCAAAGGTTGCGTTTTTATCAAAATCGCCGCGCACGGTAACCTGTGTGCTGGCAGGGTTTGGCAGCATAGCAAACTCTAACGATTCGATAGCCTCGATGCCGGAAACTAATTGGCCCAGGGTATTGGTTACTGTATTGGTAATAACCGGTTCGTTAAAGTCGAAATAAATTTCGGCTGTATTGAACACCTGTGTACCCAGAGCAAGATTAGGTTTAAGTTTTACGCGCACATCAATATACCCCTGGCTGGCCTCGTAATCGGCGCCGCTATCGGGCAACATAATGTTGGCAAAAGTTACTACTAATTGATTCCCTATCATCTCGAAAGTGTGTGCGTGGCTTGCGGCCGTAACTTTGACGGTTGAAAGGTCGATATGGTTGCTTAGGGCATCGCGAATAATTACATCGTGTGCCGGTGCGGTACCTGTATTTTGAAAACGGATGCGGTATGACAATACATTTGTCTCTAAAGGAACAATACCAAAATCGCCTTTGCCCTTAGGGGACACTGCTTTATCGTTAGGGTCCCATGAGCCTGTTACGGTATCCTGTACCAAAGCCACGTTATCGGCCGGTGTGGCATCGCCGGCTACCGGGTTTGCCCACAGTGTATCTTCAGACAATGAACCTAAAGGCAGGTTGGCATCGGCCTGTAGGTCGATATAAATGTAATCGGAGGAGCCGGGTACTGAGCCTGTAATGCTAAAGGTAAGCAGGCGGTTGGCCACATCGTGCGATACCGGTACCTGGCTGGTAGCGTTAACGGTGGTGCCGGCCGGGTAGCGGTACTCCAGTGTGCCGTTCATTAAAATGGTGCCGGCATTGTAATAGCCAAGATAAACCCATACCGGAAAGCCCGGTGTGGTGCTGCTTTGGTGATAAAGGAAAGCCTGAAGATCCTGTACCGGTATGTTGCTTACCTGCTGGCAAGTGTTGCTGCTGCAGCCGTTGGCATCGGTGGTGGTAAGGCAAACGGTAAAGGCGCCTTGCGAATTATACGTATGCGTTGGATTTTGCTGGGTAGAGCTGGTACCGTCGCCAAAGCTCCAAAGCCAGCTTATAGGATTGTATGAAGAGTAATCTACAAAATGGTAAGTGCCGTTAGCATCAAGGTAATTAGAAAAATACGCCTGACAGCCAGGGAAGTTAATAGAGTCGCCGGCGAAATATACGTATGCACTGTAGATGCATGAATCGCCGTTACTATAGCTAACATACATGTTAACGTTATAGTTGCCCGGTGCGGTATACGTATGTGTTGGGGATTGCTGCTGGCTGGTAGTGCCATCGCCGAAAGTCCAGTTCCACAAAACAGGAACGTACGATGAATCTACATAAGGGCTAAAATAAAATTGGCCGCTATAAAAATAGGTAAAGCTACAGCCACCGGTACCTGGTATAGTATAAGTAGCCGCCGTTACACAGCCCTGTGCATCTACCACCGATAAGAAATAAGTGCCCGGTATTAAACCACAAATAGTGGCACTGTTGCTATTGTTGCTCCAGTAGTATGTATACGGAGCTGTGCCGCCTGTAACAGTAGCAGTTAATGCATCGCCTACGGCGCCGCAGCCATTGGGCGAGTGCGTAATTACCACGTTAAGGTTGCAGCCGTTGGTGTTGGTGCAGGCATTGCCTGTGCAGCCGTTGGCATCGGTAACTGTAACACAAATACCCGCACCGGGGTTTAGTTCACAAGCAGAACTGGCAGCAGAGGCATCGGACCACAGGTAAGTGTATGGCGCTATGCCAGCGGCTATAACCATATAGCTGCGGTTGCCGCCGGGACAAATACCTGAATCCTGCACCAGGTTAACGGGTATGGGGCAATTGCTGCTTACGTTAAACAGAATATCTAATGTATCGCAGGTAAGTATAAAGCCCGCATTAGTAACGCAGGCAAAAATACGGGCTGTATCCAGCCCCGTAAAGCCAGACGATGGGCAATAGACAAAAACCGAGTCGTTTTCGGTAAGTGTTCCATTGGCAGGCGCCTCTATGATACTTATACTATCCAGCGTATAACTATTAGGCGTAGTGGAATAGGTAAAACACTGATTAGCTGTAACGTCGAAAACAAACGACGGAATCTGGCTAAACCCTTTTACCGACATAACCAGGATGCTAAACAGCAGTAGTATGTTTTTAAATGGTTTCATAATTATTGATTGATTGGTTTATTAAAATCTATTCTAACTTTGTTTTGCATTTTCTATTTGCCGGTGCGGCCCCTGGGGTTTGTGCCGGCTCTTTTTTATAGCCTGTTCATTAGCATATAGGTTTTTAGTGTTGAACAAATATTTTTTTAGTGTTTGTAAACTCTGCGGTGCGCACCTTTACAAAGTAAGCCCCTGCCGCCAGCGATAGCTGTTGCAGATTTACTCTTACCTTATTGGTTGCGCCTGTGTTGTATGTATAAATTTTTTGACCGGTTATATCCGTTAATTCTATCTCCTGTATTTTATCTGCCTCTATAAATAAATCGCTGCCGGCGGGGTTAGGGTAAAGTTTTAATGTGCTGTGTTTTCTTTCGCTAATACCGGTGCCGTTTTTATACACCATAAGCGATGGCTGCTGTATGCAAACATCCTGCACTACATTGTACTCGCTTACCAGGCGGGTAGCGCTTAGCTGCAATTGCAGGTTGTACCAACCGGGTGCTTTGGTAATGCCATCTATATTATCATCTATAGGCAGGCGGGCGCGCAGTAAAACACCGCCACCGGTTGCAGGGTTATGGTCGGTACGGCTAAGGGCAACATCTACCTTACCGGTGGCATTAAAGTCTTTCTTTAAAAAAAGGCCCTGGTCGTTTTGCAACAACCACGACTGGGCCGGTTCAAAATCTATTCTATCGGCACCAATAAAGCCGCCATCGAATGAAAGGGTAAATGCTATACCATAAGCAGGGATAACACTTTGTGTATCGCCCAGTATAATTTCAAACTCCAGCGAGTCGCCATCGTTCACGGTATCGCCGCTAAGCGAGCGGATGTAAAACGGTGCGCCGCTGCGACACTGGCTGAGCTCTACCTCGTAATTGTCGTTGCCGGGATATGTATCGCCGTAAAGGTCGTCTATGGCAATCAGGTCCTGGGCTTCTACAATTCCATCGCCGTTACAGTCGGCTGCACCGGGGTCGCTGTTTACAAACGGTGAGGGCTGCCATGC
>DATGXP010000725.1:0-5060 GCA_035298845.1 Chitinophagales bacterium | reverse complement strand
GCCATGCAAAAGACCTTGAGTTATGGCACCTAAGCACCATGAGCTCGGGCCTTGACTGGAACGAGGCTTACACTAACCCGTTTTGTGTAACCGCCAAAGCCTACTATGGCGATGATGTAAGTAAGTTAATGTTGTCGCTGCCAATTAAAGATGAGCCGGGTAAAGTGAATAATTATCAAAGCGGCTCTACCCAGTTGCTGGGCATGTGTCTCATTAAAGCTACCGGCAAATCGCTGGCGCAGCTGGCTTCTGAGTGGCTATGGAAGCCCCTACAGGCAGAGCACGATGCCAAATGGCATACGGACGAGAAGGGTGTAGAGATGGCTTATTGCTGTTTTAACTCTAATGCCCGCGATTTTGCCCGTTTTGGAAAAATGATGCTGCACCACGGCAACTGGAATGGTACCCAGATTCTCGATTCTTCTTTTGTATCTATGCCAACCTCGCCGGTGTTGGTTCCTTTTTATGGTTACTCCTTTTGGTTATATACATCCAATGGCACAAAGGTGTTTTTTCAGTGGGGAATATTGGGCCAGTATATTATTACCGTGCCTGAACGTAACCTGGTTATTGTAAGGTTAGGTAAAGACTGTATGCAGGTAATAAACGAAGACCACACTGAAGACCTTGGCATAATAGTAGAAGAGGTGCTGAAGGCTTACTAGTTAAGCCAAAGCTTCACTTTGCTCTTCTTGTGTTTCTTCTTTCCGTTGTTTTAATCCTGCATCCCTGCGTGCGGTTACCTCATCAAACAACTCTTCGTACTTAGCGTGGTTGGTATTCATTAACTTATCCCAATAGCTAAAGTATAAGCCATAATTGCAACGCACATATTTATGGTGCATGTTGTGATTGGTGCTGGTGTTAAACCATTTTAAAAACCAGTGGTGCATCGCGCCACGTGGAAACATCTCGTAGCCCAGGTGACCCATTACATTAAATCCTATTTGCCATATAGAAAGTATAAGTAATGAGCTAAAATGCAGCGGTATGGTAAATATTAGCAGAGGCACAAAACCTATTTCTAACAGAGCCTCTAATGGATGAAAGGCAAACGCCGCCCATGGTGTTGGGTCTTTGCTTAGGTGGTGCACCTTGTGTACCCGCTCGTAAAACAAGGGGTGGTGCATCAGGCGGTGTATCCAGTAGAAGTAGCTATCGTGAAAAACTATAACAAACACCGTAGTAAGAACATAGTAAAGCAGGCTGTGGTCCGAAAACGTTTTATAGACTTTTGTCTCAAGTATATCATTCATTATTACCAGGCGTATTAACACCACCACCGAGGCAAATACCAGGAATGTAAGCAGGGAGTATTTTATCTCGGTTATTATTTGTTTGCGCTCAGGAAACTTCTGCTGTATTTTCATAAACAGCCAGTCTTGCCTTTTAATTACATAGTAAATAAGGTAAGCGCCACCGGCAAATATAAGGTAGCGAACCAGCAGCATACCAAAAGAAAACAACCAGCGCAGGTATAGGTTAATATCATCGGGCAGTATTTGCGACATAGCTTTTGTTTTTAGTAAAATAAAAGTAACAGGTTAGGTTTAAGCCTGCCGGTTTTTTTACCCGAGCCGTAGATATTGGTTAATTAACCGTAGCCGTAATTTACTTTGCACTAACCAAAAGAATAATGATTTTAGGGGCATGAAACATATTTACCTTGTACTTGCATGGGTGTTGTTAGGCTGCCGGTTTTTGAGCGCGCAGAACCCTCAAATGTGCGGTACCGATGAGCTATCTTATCAACTCTATATCGATAATCCGGCATTGCAGGCAGTAATGGAGAGCAATCGCGCTTATCTTAAAAACTTTACAGAACAATACATTACTAACGAAGGTAGCCGCGCTAACGATTCAGTTTATACCATACCAGTAGTGTTTCATGTAATACATATGTATGGTGCCGAAAACGTAACTGATGAGCAGGTGAAGAGCGGGCTTTTTGTGCTCAACCGGAACTTTGCCAACCAAAATCCCGACTCGGCCAATATAGTTGCCGCCTTTAAACCAATAGCCGCCAACTGCGAAATAGAGTTTAAAATGGCGCAGCTGGACCCCAATGGCAATTGCACCAATGGCATTAACCGCATAGCATCGCCGCTTACCAAAATTGGCGACCACAGCGTAAAGAACCTGATACATTGGGACCCTGCCAAATACCTGAATGTATATGTAGTGCGTAGCATAGCCAACCTTGCCGGCCACTGCCTTATGCCCGACCAGGCCGCCGCCAAACCCGAGTGGGATGGAGTAGTGATAGATGACAGTTACCTGGGCAACATAGGCACATCGTCAGAGTATACATCGGTTGTAATGGCGCACGAGGTGGGGCATTATCTTAACCTGTTCCATATATGGGGCGGCAACAATGTGCCTGGTTATTTTTACCAGCCCGTAGGCCAGCAGGCTAACTGCACTATAGGCGATGATGTGCAGGATACTCCACCTACTATTGGCTGGAGCAACTGCAACCTAACAGCAGCATCGTGCAGCAGCCTGGTAGATAATGTGCAGAATGCTATGGACTATAGCTACTGCAACTTTATGTTTACACAAGGGCAGCGCCAGCGTATGCGGGCGGCTGTTAATTCGCCAGTGGCTAACCGCAATAACCTGGTAACACCGGCCAATCATACTGCTACCGGTATTAACCTTGCTACTGTTTGCCGGGCTGCATTTACTGCCGATAAGAATATTATATGCTATAGCGATTCCGTCCAGTTTACCGACCTAAGCGTGACTACACCCGATGCCTGGCTTTGGAATTTTGGCGACAATACTACCAGCACCAGTCAAAACCCTGTACATACTTATGATGTGCCCGGCGATTATTTTGTAACGCTTACTGCATCCAAAGGGGCTACCACCCTAACCAGCGATTCATTTTTAATTCGCGTTAACCCCTATACAGCCTATCCGTTTTTTGTAGAAGGGTTTGAAACGGCGAATGCAGTAAACGAAACCGGCCTTGTAAACAGTTTCGATAATGGTAGTTTGAGGTTTGCCCTGAGCAATGCCGGAGAAGGATTCAACAGCCCCAAAGCCGCAGTGATACGCCTGGCAGATACTACTGCTGCCTACACTGGCCGCACTGTGCTGGCATCGGGTAGTGCCGATATGAGTAATGCCGGTACTGCTTTGTTCAGTTTAAAATATGCCTGCAGCCAGAAGAAGCAGAACAACGATGATGGGTTAGAAGTATTTATCTCTACCGATTGCGGCCAAACATGGCTAAGCAAGGGCCGCCGCTTTGGCGCTAACCTGCGCACGGTTAGCTCACCGCAAACTGACCTTAACTGGGTGCCTGCCGATTCGCTGCAATGGAAAGCATATAGTTTTAACCTCACCGGTGCACAGGCGGTAAGCAATTTTATGTTCCGTATAGAGTATACCAGCTACTACACCAACGCTTTTTACATAGATAATATTAACCTGAACGCGGCGGCTTATACCGGTGTGCCAAAGCTATTGCTGGAAGATGTAGAGATAATGCCTAACCCTACCACCGGTGTATTTAAAGTAACCGGCGATTTCGACAAGCTTGATGTGCAGGTGATAGATGTAAACGGTCGCGAAGTATTTAACCAGCCTGCGGTACAAAGTGGTGCGCAGATAGATGTAACACACTTGCCTCAGGGAGTTTACTTAGTGCGCCTGCAAAACGAAAATTCGTATTGTGTAAAGAAACTGTTGCGATAATTTCTTTTAGAAGTTTTTCTGCTGCTCGGTTTTGCTTTTAACTATATAGCCAAACGTATAAGTATAGGTTATATCGCCTTTAAACTCATACGTGCTGCTGGCCACAAACATATTGTAGAGTATGTTGTTGCTGAAATTAAGTGCGTGGTTTTTGGTAATCCTGTAGCTTAGCCCTAATGTATTGGTAATGGTTTTGGTAGTCCATACCGCGTTTTGGCGCGATGCTATAAAAGTAATGCTGGTGCTTAGTGCCATCTTGCCCTTTAGCACAGTTTTACTAAACCCAATAGTAGGCCCTACACTCAGCAAAGTAAAAGCCGGAGATTGCGAGTAAAGCACATTGAAAGATGGAGAAGTAGTAAACCCTATTTTGTTTACCGAAAGGTTGTAACCCACATTTGCATTAATGGTGCTGTTTTTCGAAAACTGCGAGGTCACTTTATTGAAATCATCTAACCGCGAGTAGGCCAGCGATAGTATAATGTTGTGTACCATCTTGGCATTGGCTATTAAGTAATAAGGGGCAAACACAGCCGTTTGTTGCAACTGGTAGAGTTTGGTAGAGTCTTTAAGTTCTTTCAACCCTTTGGTTTGAAACGTAAAGTAGTTGCTGTAAGAAATAGCCGCACCAAAATGCTTGTTTACATTCAGCCCTATATTCATGCCCAGCCCGGTGCGGTGTGTTTTTACCGCTTTGCGTTTGTTCAGGTTATCGTGCTGGTAAAATTCGGTAAAGCTTACGTTCACTTTTTTCTTGCTGGCCATAAAGGTTTGCACCCCGCTGAATTTTTGCTGGTCGTTCAAAATATAATCCAGCCCATGGCTTACATACTCGGGTTGTATGCGGTTATAATCAAACCCCAGTGAGTAGGTTTCTGCTTTGTATGTCAGGTTGCTGTGCACCGTCCAGGCATAGCTGGTAGATAGGCGCGGGGGAATGGCTATCTTCAAAAACTTGGTGCCGAAACCGGTGCCTATGTCCAGTAGCTCCGAGTTTAAGTTGCGGGTAATAGCGCTTACCGAGCCATCTACATCCCAGGTTAGTTTCTTCTTAAACATAGCCTGGTGGCTCTTTATACCAAATATGGCGTTCTCCTGCGGGGTATAGTTTATCTGGTTAAGAGTATCCTTTGGCACCGGTATTGAGCCTACTACATCTTTGCTGTGCAGCCATATAAAATCGAAATGATTATCGGCATTGCCCACACCCAGTTTCAGGCCCCAGCCGCGGCGTTTGTATTGCGGCTGCTGCGCATTTGGCCCCAGCAGGTTTTCTTTTATGGCCGGGTTCATTATACCATAAAATGCCCCAAAGCGAAACAGCGACGGGTTTAACTCTATACCCGCTCCCAAAA
>DATGXP010000724.1:0-3169 GCA_035298845.1 Chitinophagales bacterium | reverse complement strand
ATACGTGCGGGGCTGGAGGATAACTTTTACTTACCCGAAGGCGAAATGGCAAAAAGCAATGGCGAATTGATCGAGGCTGCTGCTAAACTTGTGCGTATGATGGGCAAAGAAGTGGCCAGCATAGACGAAACACGGGCAATGCTAAATAAGCCATTGGCAAAAGCCGCTAACTAATTTCTACTAACCATTTATCATCCAGTCATAACATGTTTAAAGCAGATTTATTTAAAGATAAAGTTGCCCTGGTAACGGGTGGCGGCAGTGGTATTGGTTTTGCTATTGCACAACAACTGTTGCAGTTAGGTGCTAAGGTCATTATCTCTTCGCGCAAAGAAGAAAGGCTGATTGCCGCTACCGAAAAGCTATCGGCTTTTGGTAATGTGCGCTATGCAGTTTTAGATATCCGCGAGGCAGAGCAGATTGAACAACTTGCTCAAAGCATAAAAGCTACGGAAGGCAAGCTGGATATATTGGTAAATAATGCCGGTGGGCAGTTTCCGTCTCCTGCCGAAGATATTTCTTTCAAAGGCTGGAACGCGGTTATCAATAACAACCTTAACGGTACTTTCTATGTGACCCAAACCATGGCTAAGCATTTTTTTATACCTGAGAAAAAGGGCACCATTGTAAATATTATAGCCAATATGTTTCGTGGCTTTCCGGGCATGGCTCATACCGGTGCTGCCCGCGCGGGCGTAGAGAATCTAACAAAAACCCTTGCGGTAGAGTGGAGTAAATACGGCATAAACATAAACGCGGTGGCTCCCGGTATTATCAAAAGCACCGGTCTTGACCAATATCCGCCCGAGTTTTTGCATAACGTAGAGGTAACCATACCCGCGCAAAAATTAGGAACCACTGAGGAGGTAGGCTGGCTTACAGTTTTTCTGTGCAGCCCTATGGCCCAATACATTACCGGCGAAACTGTTTACATAGATGGCGGCCAGCGCCTTTGGGGCGATTTATGGAAGATGTAATAGGTTGAATTTTGTTCTGCCAGCGTTTAAACGGCCCCATAACGGCTTTAGAGCCACTTTTAAGCATTAGTTTTTAATTAGAAATGGCTTTGGGTCAATTTGTGCTAAACGTTCCTAAATCAGTTAAAAACGCGTATCTCATTGCAACTTAATTAGAAAGCACTATTTTCATTCTGTGAACAAGCTATGCAGGTATATCCTGCTATTTTTTTCTGTAACCTTTTGGCATATCTGTTTAAATGCGCAATCCGAGCCGCAGTTTACGCAGTTTATGTTCAACCGGTATTTGTTTAACCCGGCCTATGCAGGCCACTACGATGGGCTCGAAGTCTCTGCCATTCACCGCAGCCAGTATGTGTCTATTGCTAACCGCTATATTGCCACCCAGGGTTTAAATATTAACGCCCCCATAGATGTCATTAGTTCGGGCATAGGGCTTACCGCTATCAACGACCTTATTGGTTTTCAGCGCTCTACCTACGTAGCGCTTAACTACGACTACCGAAAAAAATTCAAATGGGGCAAAATGGGTATTGGTATCGGTGCAGGGTTTATTCAAACTTCTATTGCCGGCGATAAACTTCGCGCACCCGAAGGCGACTATAACGGCGGGGTAAATCACAACGACAACTTTCTGCCTAACAGCCTGCAACAAGGCATTGCCCCCGATTTTTCATTCGGTATTTATTTCAACAGCGAAAAGTACTTTGCAGGTGCCAGTCTTAACCATATTGCATTATCTTCGGCTGCTGTAAAAAGCGAGAGCGGGGGTAAAACAAAATTGAACTTTTCACGTAATCTGTTCTTCACCGGCGGCTACGACTTCCAGATTTCGCAGAAATTTTCGATTATGCCTAGCGCCATAATTAAAACGGATTTAAAGAAAGTACAGGTAGACATTGGGCTTACAACCACCATTATCAACAATATCATTGCTGGAATTTCGTTTAGAGGATATACTAAAAAAACGATTGATGCGTTAGCCATAGTTTTGGGTTTTAAATACAAGGGCGTGCAATTGGCTTATTCGTACGATGCCAACCTCTCGTATCTTACCAAATTCAACACTGGTTCTCACGAAATTGGGCTTAGTTACAGGTATCCGTTTAAAAAGAAAGAAAGCAGGGGGTATTTTTACCGTAACCCACGGTATAATTAGGTTTAAAACAGGTTTAAAGTTGTATTGTAAAAGGTGCAACAAATGCAGTAGAAAATTCGTATTTAACAGACGCAAAAAACAATTTTTTTTCAGTACTATTGTAAAATCAAAATCTTATTACATTTACGCTCTTTAAAAAAACAGGGGAAAACTATCAAAACAACACACATGAAAAATTTACAAGGTCTTCTAAGCAAAGCTTCACTCGCGCTTTTGCTTTTTGTTGCAGGTTGTAAAGGGGGTTACAACGGGCAGCTTCTCGGAGAACTAGAGCGACCGAAGTGGAATCCAATAACACCTTACGGTATGGTGTTTATTCCATCAGGCGTTTTGCATATTGGTCCTAGCGATCAGGATGTCAACGCTTCGCTTCAGGCGCGCGCTAAGCAAGTGTCTATCGTTGGTTTCTATATGGACGATACCGAAATCACTAACAACGAGTACCGCCAGTTTATCAATTATGTGCGCGACTCTGTTGCTCACGCTATACTTGGCGATACAAAAGATGATCCGGATGGTGGCAAAACTACCATTGACTGGAATAAGTCAATTGAGTGGAGTGGAAAAAACAAGAACGAAGCTCTTGAAGATATCTACCTGCCAGAAGACGAAAGAGTATGGGGCAAAAAAGAACTTGACCTTCGCAAGCTTAAGTACGACTATGAGTGGTTCGATTACAAAGCAGCCTCTTTAACCAAAAACAGAGGTAAGTCAAGAACTAGCTTCATTCACAAAGAAAATGTAGACGTATACCCCGATACATTGGTATGGGTTAGAGATTTCTCTTACTCATACAACGAGCCAATGACACGTAACTATTTCAACCACCCTGCATTTGATGATTATCCTGTGGTTGGTGTTTCATGGCCAATGGCAAACGCTTTCTGTTTCTGGAGAACCCGCCTTTGGGAAGATTACAGAACTCCGCGCGGCGAGCCTTTGATGGATATCTTCCGCTTACCTACAGAGCATGAGTGGGAATATGCTGCACGTGGCGGCAAAAAATTAGCACCATTTCCATGGGGAGGCCCTT
>DATGXP010000723.1:0-3881 GCA_035298845.1 Chitinophagales bacterium | reverse complement strand
ACTACGCCATCATTCCATACATAACTGTATGCAGTTACACCACCACCTACAGTTATATCTATACTTCCGGTATTGCCCCCGTTACATAAAACATCGGTATGCGTTTCTGCAATAGTTAATGCGGTCGGTTCAGCAATTATTGCCGTTAAAGTAGCACTGCACTGGTAACCGTCATAAACGGTTATTGCGTAATTACCTGCTGCTATGGCAGCCCTGTCTTCTGTATAAACCATATCTGCCCATGCAAAGGAGTACGGCAGCGTTCCTCCGGTAGCCGTCAAATCAATACTACCGGTCGTCCCCCCATTACAAGCTACATCGGTATGTATTTCGGTAAGTACCAATTGAGTAGGTTCGCTTATGCTTACACTAACCGATACCTGGCATAGGTTGAAATCGGTAACGGTTAACAAGTAACTGCCGGCTGCTATACCCTGGCGGTCGGGTGTTATGGGGCCATCATTCCACAGATATTGGTATGGCGAGGTGCCGCCGGTCACAGTAGTAGTTATACTACCATCGTTGCCGCCAAAACAAGATACATTGGTATGCACCTCTGTTACATTCAGGCTCGATGCGCTACCTACACTTATACTAAGTGACGCACTGCAAAAATTAATATCAGTAACGGTTACTACATACGTTCCCAAACCAATACCATTTCGGTCCTGGGTGGTAGGGCCATCATTCCATATATAGCTATAAGGTGCTACAGCCCCCGTAGCTGTTAGGTCTATAGCGCCATCTGCGCCACCTCCACAAGAAACATTCGTATGTGTTTCGGTTACGCTAAGCGCTGTTGGCTCGGTTATAACCACACTTATGGTAGCCGTACACAGGTTAGCATCGCTTACCGTTACACTATAACTACCGGCAGGTATAGCGCTCCTGTCTTCGCTTATAGCAGCATCATTCCACACATACCCATAACCGGTTGTACCGCCGGTGGCAGTAATATCAATTGAACCGGTACTACCGCCATTGCATGCAGCGTTTATATGTGCTTCGGTTACATTCACTGCTGTAGGCTCATTAATAACCACGCTCAAGGTAGTGCTGCACTGGTAATTATCATACACGGTTATCGAGTAATTACCGGCAGGTATCGCCGTTCTATCTTCAGTATACACCATATCGTTCCATGCAAAGGAGTAAGGCGTAGTACCGCCCGAAGTAGTTACATCTATTGCACCCGTGTTAGTACCGTAGCAGGTAACAGCGGTATGCGTTTCGGCCAATACAAGCGCAGCGGGCTCGGTTATAGTTACAGTTAAGCTGGCCGAGCATAAATTATTATCAGTAGCTGTAACTATGTAATTGCCGGCAGGTAGTAAGGTCCGGTTTTGCTGCGTATTTCCATCGGACCACAAATAGGTATATGGGGCAGTGCCTCCGGCAGGTGTTATATCTATACTACCTGTAGCAGCACCATTGCACAATACATTAGTGTGTGTTTCGGTAATAGTAAACACAGCCGGCTGCCCTACGGTAGCACTTACAGTGGCCGTGCATTGCCCGGCATCGGTTACCGTAACACTATAAGTGCCGGCAGCTACACCCGAAATATTTTGCGTAGTGGCGTTATTTGCATTGCTGCTCCATAAAAAAGTATACGGCTGAAACCCACTGCTAACTACAATATTTACACCGCCCGAGTTATCGCCATTGCAATCGAGATTATTTACAAAACCTGAAATAGCCATAGTAGGCACTACTGTAACGGGAGCACTTGCAGTTGCACTACAGTTGGCACCACTGGTTACTGTTACTGTGTAGGTTGTGGTGGTGGCAGGAGATACAGTTATAGCCGCCGTAGTAGCGGTAGTGCTCCATGCGTAAGTAGTACCGCCGCTGGCCGTTAAAGTTGTGCTACTTCCATTACATATAGTATCGCTTGATGGCGAGATAGTAGCAGTGGGCACCGCATTTATAGTAACCTGCCGCGATGCAGTAGCCGTACAATTGCTGGCGTTGGTTACAGTTACCGTATAAGTAGTATTTATAGCGGGCGATACAGTGGTGGCTGCTGTAGTGGCAGCATTGCTCCAAACATAAGTGGCGCCACCGCTGGCGGTAAGGGTTACACTACCACCGGGGCATATAGTTGCAGTAGGCGGTGATATGGCCGGTACAGGTAAAGAATTTACAGCTACGCTGGTAGTAGCAGTGGCTGTGCAACCGCCCGCAAATGTAACAGTAACAGTATAGTTACCTGCCATAGCCACCGTGGCAGATGACCGTGTGGGGCTTTGAGCAGTACTGGTAAAGCCTCCCGGGCCGCTCCAGCTATAGCCGGTGCCCGCAGTTGTGGTTAAAGAAATGGTTGCACCCGGGCAATATGGCCCTGTGTTAGATGCAGTAGCCGAACTTCCGTTTACGCCGCTGACTGTAGCGGCCGCACCTACCGAGCAGCCAAGATTATCGCTTACCGTTAAGGTATAATTGCCTGAAGCAAGGTTTGTAATAGAATCGGGACCGTTAACATTGGTGTGGGTTGCAATTACAGCGCCGGTAGAGTCTGACCAGGTATAGTCCCATGGTGCTGACCCCAGCCCGGTAGCCACTATTTTGCCATTGGCAGCACCGCAACCGGCTCCCGTAATAACAAGAGTTGGAGGGGCACAGCAGGCCAGTGTGGATGTAAAATTTACTATGGGATCACCAGCGCAGCCTGCACTCGTCCAGCTACCCGACTCGTAATCGCCTAATGTATTAATAGCTACAGAAAGGCTGGCACCAGGGGTGCACTGGCCTGTTGGTTTGGTAGAAATACGCCAGCAGAATGTACGCGGACAAGTAGTACTTACTCCTACATCGCCAAAATTGTTACCCGGGTTTCCATCCACTGCGCCTGAAGAAGCTCCCGAAGATGTTTCGTAAAAAAAGCCCGGCCCATAAGTATTGCCTGAGGCAGTACCGGTTACGCTATTGTAAAAACCCCAGCTGGCACCCGCAGTAGTCGCACATGGCAATGGAATGGATGAAGGTGTGAGGGTAGACAAATCCCAGCCCGCACCAAAATCCAGGTCTATACCATGTATCCAGTTAGCGGCAGTTTGGTTGTAATTAGATACGGTAAAACAAAATTGCACCGATTGGCCCGAGCCATAGGTACCATTAAGGGGTGCCGGCGTTACCTGCAAATCCTGCGCAAGCAAACAATTATTACAGTCGTAATTGTTGCGGATAACCAACGTAAAATCACCCATGTCTGTAATATTGCCACCTGATATTTGCAAATAGTAATAATCATTAGGTGTTATAGGCGCAAAAGTAGCTGCCAGGTTACCTCCCGTACCGGTAAAACAGCGTAGTGGCAATAGCGCATTGCAGTTATTACCGTTATACAAACTTACGTTAGGATTATTAAGCGGGTCGCCGGTAGAACTGGCAAGTGTAAACGAGAGCTGGGTACCTGTAGCACGGAAGCGATACCAAACATCAGCGCCAGACTGCACACAGCCCGTTACAGCCGAATAAGGAACCTCCGAGGTTGCACCTACGTTACTAAGATTGTGCGTAAGCGGGCTACCTACTGATAAGGACCCTCCCGGAGTACACGCAGGTGGTGTTGGCAATGTGCCTAAATCGCAGGCATCGGCGCAAATATCGGGTATAGGTGCAAGGCAGGCCGAACTTGGTGGCGGCGAGTTATCAAACACACAAATACCAAATGAACCGTTGTTATTACCACCATATTCCCAAAAGCGGATATACAAGGTGGAGCCGGGCGTTAAGCTGGAAACAACTGCCGATGGCATTAAGTTTCCATTTACATCATCTATACACTGAAATTGCGTGAGCGAACTGCAATTAGCGCCCGAATACAAAGCCATACCCCCATCGGTTATTACACCGGCCTGGGATTGTATAGTAAGCGA
>DATGXP010000722.1:0-6057 GCA_035298845.1 Chitinophagales bacterium | reverse complement strand
AGTCCAGTAGTAGTGTAACATTATAGCTGCCCTCTGCTGCATAGGTATGTGCCGGGCTAAGCTGGTTGCTGATGCTGGCATCACCAAAATCCCAGGTATAGCTAAGTATTGCTGAGCCGGAGTTATTTACAGTAAGGTCGTTAAACTGGGTAACCCCGTTAAAACAAACATTGTTTGCCGAAAAATCCTGCTCGGCACCAATGATTATGTTGGTAGGGTCGGTAAAGCTATCTATACATGCACCGCCACCGGCAGAGGCTATCAGCGTTATGTTATAACCACCCGATTGAGCATAAGTATGTGCGGGGTACTGTGCCGTATCGTGCGGGGTGCCATCGCCAAAATACCAATCAAAGGTCATGGTGCCGGTGCTGATGGTGGTGTTATTTACAGGAGTAAGCACACTGTCGTTGCACACCCGATTTACTATAAAGTTTACATCGGGCTGCGAGTAGATGGTAACAGATTTTGTAATACTATCGCTGCAACCGGCTGGCGATGTAAGCCGTAACTTTACCTGATATGTGCCATCGGTGGCATACAGGTGGTTAGGCGACTGCCCGATAGATGTATTGCCATCGCCAAAATCCCAGTACCACTGGTAGAGCAAGCCAGCCGCATATTTTGAAGTGTTGGTAAAGGTAACCGGTGTGCCCGAGCATGCATTGCTGACTGTAAAACCCGCGGTATCGCTGCCAACATAAATGCGGGCGGTATCAAAGCCATCACAGATAGCACTGGTAATGCGGATATATACCACTGTGTCTTTATCTACGAACATGTTATGTACGTAATTTATATCGGTAGTGGCAAATGTGGTGTTACCTATTGTCCAGAAAATTGAGTCGGCCTGCACACGGGCAGTTGCCTGCAGGCTTAAGTTTTGTGGAAAACAAAATTGGAATGGCCCACCAAGGTCTGGCTCAGGCCCTAGAATTTTTACCGTATCAATTATCAACGTATCTTTTTTACAGGCAGATTCTAACTCATAAAATATGCGGATAGGGTACTCGCCATAGGCCGTGTAAATGTGCCAGAATTTGAGGCTATCCTGTACCCGTGTGCCATCGCCAAGGTCCCACTCCAGCGATACTAACCGGGCTGTATCGGGGGTATTCAGACTAAGAAATACCGTATCGTAAGGGCAGTATGCTTTGCTGGTATCGTACACATTAAGTATAGGTACCTGCACACGCACACCGGCCGAGTAACCGTAAGACTCATAAGGGCCATAGCCATACACATACGTTATAATGCCCTGGTTAGAGCTAATAGTATGGTCGCCTTGTGTAATAGTGCGTTGTAAATAAGAATACGCGGTGTTTTGTGGCACCGGTGTAAACGTACCGCCAATGCTTACACCATCCAGTGTTACAGTACTTAGGTCGGCAGTTTTAGCAACTATGTTGGCGTAGTATGTAAAAGCCGGATTATTGTTTGCAAATGCATTAAAGGTAACTGTGTTTATATTTTGCGTAATAGGGCTAAGCGCAATCATAAAAGGGTCGCCAATATCATCCATGTTTGCATCACAATCGGTACCGGTGCTGTATTGCATTACCGATATAGGGAAGTTAGATGTAATGTAGGATACTGCGCTGCGGTTAAACTCGTTAAACTGCCCGGCACTAAGGTTAATCAGCGGTCCGTTGTTAACTCTGAATTGGGTGCCGTTTTGCGATGCTATGACACGGAAGACATCGTAATCGCGGGTGCTGTATGGCACGGTTACATACTCTGTGCCCCAGGACGCGATCGGATACAACTGGTCAAACAAGTGATCGCAATAGCCGCAGCCAACCACGTTTGCGCATACGTGGCCACCAAAGATCGCAAAATTCTTATTGTTGGTTCCGGTTACCCTTGTACCGGTTAAATCGGTAGTGCCGCTTTGTAGCTGGTATACCTCACCGCTATCAATAGTAATGCTGTAGGTAACACCGGCAGGGTGCACGCCGGCAGTTACCGAGGGGGTAATATTTATAGTGGTATTGTCTTCGCAGGCTGCTATCAAAAACTCAGGGCTGCCGTTGTTCATGCTGGCGTTATACCAGCTGGTAACTATATAATCTTTGCCTAATGAATTGGTGGGGAAAATAACAGCAGCATCGCTGGTGAACTCCTGGTAATAGTGTGCGAAAACACTCACACATTCGGTAGTGCTTACGTGTAATGCTTTGTTGCTGATGTTATCGGTGCTGAAATTTTCGCCGATGTTATAGGGCACCACTACCAAAGTTGAGATGCCGGGTGTAACGGTAAACGTTTGCGACCAGTTTTGAAGAGGAGAGGAGATAGTACCGGTACAGGGGGCTTCGCTGGTAATATATACCCGCATTTCGCCGGTTTGCTGGTATATGTTTTCCATAAAGCCGAACCAAAAATCTTTTCCTTTTGATATTTGCGCGTCGGCCAAGCCAAACATCAATAATAACACGGTGAGCGTGTAAAGTTTTTTCATGCAGGGTATTCCTTTTCTCTGTTAAAGGAATAGAATGGAAAATAGGAATAAAGGTTGTATTTGCTACAAATATTTTATACACAATATAAAAATGTAAATATCTGTAGCGCAACAGGTTGCATTGCGATTATTAATAAATAACGGGAAGTAAGGGCCTTGTGAATTTAACTTATTCCTCGGATGAGCTCTTGAAGCCTTTCATAATACCTCTTACACTTTCCCGAATGAAGTTTACTATTTCATCTTTATCGGCGCTCGATTCTATATCGGCATCTATGTACTTAAGTGCGGTACTCGTATTGTAACCACGGATATACAGGATACGGTATACATCCAGAATCTGGTTAATCTGCTCGGTGCTGTAGCCACGGCGGCGAAGGCCAATGGAGTTTACCCCAGCGTAGGTAGTAGGGTGGCGCGCGGCACGAACAAAAGGAGGGATATCTTTATTTACAAGGCAACCGCCGCTTACTATTACGTGGCGGCCTATCTTTACAAATTGCTGAAAATTGGTAGAGCCGCCAAGTATCGTATAATCGCCTACCTCAACATGACCGGCCAGGTTGGCATTATTAGCCAGTACACAGTTATTACCTATGATACAATCGTGGGCTATGTGTACGTAGGCCATCAGCAGGGTATTGTTACCCACCACCGTTTTCATAGCTGCTTCTGTACCTTTGTTTACAGTTACGTATTCGCGTATTACTACATTATCGCCGATTACCACACTCGATTTTTCGCCTTTATACTTCAAATCCTGCGGTATAGCAGATATAACCGCGCCTGGAAATATGCGGCAGTTTTTGCCTATCCGGGCGCCTTCCATAATAGTTACGTGCGGGCCTATCCAGGTACCTTCGCCTATTACTACATCTTTAGATATTGTTACAAATGGCTCAACAACTACATTGTCTGCAACTTCGGCCTGTGGATGTATATAGGAGAATGGCTGGTTCATTATTCGGCTGGTGGGTGTTGGTTCTGGTTATTATTTGCCTTCCTTTCTTTGAATTTTGGCCATCAGTTCAGCCTCACTAACCAGCTTATTGCCTACATAAGCCGAGCCTTTCATTTCTATAATTCCGCGGCGCATGGGCGAAAGCAGTTCCATTTTAAACAAAACAGTGTCGCCGGGCACCACCAGGTTTTTAAACTTTACTTTATCTATCTTAATAAAGTAAGTATCATAATTCTGTGGGTCGGGTAGTTTATGTAGCACCAATATACCGCCGGTTTGGGCCATAGCCTCCAGTTGCAGAACACCCGGCATTACGGGATTGCCCGGAAAGTGGCCCTTAAAAAACTCTTCATTCATAGTTACCGCTTTTACGCCTACTACCTCATCTTCGGTAAGATGAATGATTTTGTCTATCATCAAAAAAGGGTAGCGGTGGGGCAGTATTTTTTCTATGCCAACAGTGTTGTATATCGGCTGCTTGTTAGGGTCATAGCTGGGTGCAGGGTCTTTCATGCGCTCCTGCTTAATGTGCTGCTTAAGCACCTTGGCAAACTCCACATTGTGCTTATGGCCCGGCTTGGTAGCTATAATATTAGCGTTGATAGGGGTACCTATCAGTCCCAGGTCGCCTACCACATCCAGTAGTTTATGGCGGGCGGGTTCGTTATGGTGGTGTAGTTCCACATTATTTAATATGCCTTCTTCTACTACTTTAATGTCCGGTTTGTTGAAAAGGGCGGCTAGTTTGACGCGCTCTTCTTCGGTTACAGGCTTATCTACTACTATAATGGCATTGTTAAGGTCACCGCCGCGTATCAGACCTGCCTCATAAAGCATCTCTAACTCGTGCAGAAAACAAAACGTGCGCGAAGGGGCAATCTCCTTTTTAAAGTCGTTTACCTTGTCCATGGTGGCATGTTGCTGCCCCAGTACTTCGCTTTTATAATCTATAAGGGCGGTAACCTTGTAGCGGTTGCTTGGCATGGCCAGGTATTCTACTCCGCTCTCCTTATCTACATAGTGAATGTTCTGGCGAAGTTCAAAAATGTCGCGCTCTTCTGTTTGTTCCTGAATACCAACCTTTTCCAGCGCTTCTACAAAATAGCGGGCGCTGCCATCCATTATCGGAATCTCTATTCCATCTACCTGCACCAGGCAGTTATCTATCTGTAAACCAATTAAAGCGCTCATCAGGTGCTCTACAGTGGCTACCATGGCGTTACCCTTTTCCAAGGTGGTTCCGCGCTGTACGGTAGTTACTAAATCGCAGTCGGCATTTATTATTGGCTTGTCGTTCAGGTCAATACGCTGAAACTTGATACCGTGGTTTACCGGGGCTGGCAGAAAGGTAACCGTTACGTTTTGTCCGGTATGAAGGCCTACGCCTGTAAGCGAGGTCTCGTTTTTTATCGTTTGCTGTAAAGAATGCGTCATTAACCGTTTCTAAAGGGTGACAAAACTATTATTTTACCTCATATTAACTATATATCGCCATTTTCTTTCCAATAAGTTACAATTTAGCCTCTAACTTCTTTTCCAGGTCTTTTACGCGCTGCACCAGTTGGGGAAGAATTTTCATAGAGGCCAGAATGCGGTAATGCTCCCGGGCATCTATAGCCGGGGCGCCCGAAACGCCTTTGCCCTTTTCTTCAATGTTACGGATTACGGCTGCCTGCGCCTGTATTTTTACCCCATCGGCAATAGTAAGGTGGCCGGTAATGCCCGCTTGCCCGCCTATCATCACATTTTTGCCAAACTTAGTAGAGCCCGAAATACCTGCCTGCGCAGCAATAACCGTGTTGTCACCAATTTCTACATTATGGGCCACCTGTATCAGGTTATCCAATTTTACGCCGTTGCCAATCTTGGTAGAGCCTATCACAGCCCGGTCTATACAGGTATTAGCACCCACCTCTACATCGTTGCCTATAATTACATTGCCTGTTTGAGGGATTTTTTTGTAGCTGCCATCGGGCTGGGGGGCAAAACCAAAGCCATCGCTGCCAATTACGCAGCCTGAGTGTAAAATAGTGCGACTGCCAATTTTGCAATCGTAATAAACCGATACATGTGAGTATATAATAGTGTTGTCGCCCACCTCGGCATTATCGCCAATAAAACTGTTGGGGTAAATGGTTACGTTGTCGCCAATTTTTACGTTGTCGCCCACATAGCTGAAGCTGCCCAACTGAAAGTTGGCACCATGTGTAGTGTTTTTGCCAATATGCGAGTTGGGTTCTATGCCAGATGACTTTTGGGTGCTGTTCATCGCAGCATACGCTTCCATGAGTTTTTGAAACGCCTGATACGGGTCTTTAACACGAAGCGCAGCAGCGATATTCGCTGTGTTGTATTCAAGTGTTTCATCACAAAGAAGAATACCCGCCTTTGCAGTTTGCGCATAATGAAAGTATTTGGGATTGCCTAAGAAGCAAAACGAATCGGCATCCGCCTCTTCTATTTTGGCCAGTTTATTTACCCGCGCATTTGGGTTCCCTTCTAGTTTTGCGTTTAGCAAAACGGCTAATTCCTTCGCTGTTATCTCCATCTCCGGTTCAGGTGTGTATGCACGTTAAACGCGTGCCATTTTTATTATTGTGCGGCGCGAAGAAAATATTTTTAAACATATCCTAAC
>DATGXP010000721.1:0-2505 GCA_035298845.1 Chitinophagales bacterium | reverse complement strand
AGAAAGCCATCTCCGGCTCTATCATCCAGAACTCAGATAAGTGGCGGCGTGTCTTCGATTTCTCGGCACGGAACGTAGGACCAAAGGTATAGATAAGGCCCTGCGCCATAGCCATAGCCTCGCCGTACAATTGTCCGCTTTGCGATAGGTATGCTTTTACATCTTTATCGTAATACTCAGTTTCAAAAAGGTTGGTAGTACCCTCGCAGGCGTTACCGGTTAATATAGGCGCATCCATCTGCACAAAATCGCGCTGCTGAAAAAACGTATGTATGGCAAAAATTATCTGGTTGCGCACACGCATAATAGCCCACTGGCGGCGGCTGCGTAGCCACAGATGGCGGTTATCCATCAAAAAGTCGGTGCCGTGCTCCTTGGGCGAAATAGGGTATAAATCCTGTGCTTCGGCAATAATGGTTAGTTGCTTCACCTGTATTTCGTAACCGCCAATTTGCTTTTCGTCTTTTACAACGGTGCCTGTTATAGCCAGCGAGCTTTCCTGCGATAGCTTTTTGGCTGCCTCAAAGCTTGCCTCGCCTACAGTATCCAGGTTTATTACCGCCTGGCAAAAGCCGGTTCCGTCTCTAAAAACCATAAACACCAGCCCCTTGCTGTCGCGTTTTTGGGCGTTCCAGCCCTTTAATTCTATTTCCTGTCCTTCGTATTTCGAAAGGTCTTTGATGTAAGTCATAATTCAATTTTATAAGTGAGGCGAAAATATCTAATCCCTTAAAACAAAAAAGCCGGGCTGCTATCAACCCGGCTTTCTCTTTAGTATATACAAAAGGTTACATCCGGTTTCGGCTGAGCTGGTTATTATTATCATAGGCACGGTTTATGGATATTCCCCATTTCGGGAAAGCCAACGGCCCATTTTTAAGTACTGATTTCTGAAGGCTTTTCATTAAATTGGCAATTATTGGAACGATGAATATAACACAATAGTTGTAATTTTTGTTTTCAACCTTTTATATAAACTTGCACTGTGCTAAAACAAGGACTACATCAAAAGCTATTATTAAAGCTATCGCCCCAGCAAATTCAGCTAATGAAATTGCTGCAGGTGCCCACTATGCAGCTGGAGCAGCGCATTAAAGAAGAACTGGAAGCTAACCCTGCGCTTGAGGAAGGCGAGGGCGAAGAAGAAGAGGAGGCAACACCTACAGAGGATGATGCGGCAGAAATTCCCCAATCTGACTCAGCTGAGGCAGAATCAGACACAGACCCCGAACCTGTAGAAGAAATAATTAAGGCAGAGGACGATGTGGACATGAGCGAGTATTACGATGAGGACGACGAAGGTGTGGCCGACTATAAAACCAGCGACCCCAGCGAATTTGCCGACCCGGATGATGAGAACAAGACAATACCCGTTACAGTAGCTTCTTCTTTCCACGAATACCTGGAGGGGCAGGTGGGAATGATGGACCTGGACGAGCGCCAGCAACAGATAGCCATGCACCTGATAGGCAGCCTGGATGACGACGGCTACCTGCGCCGCGAACTGGATGCTATTGCCGATGACCTGGTTTTCCGCCAGAATATCTCAACTGATGAGCAGGAACTGCTGGTAATTCTGGGCAAAATTCAAAAGCTGGACCCGCCGGGTGTAGGCGCCAGAACACTGGAGGAGTGCCTGCTTTTGCAATTGCAGCGAAAGGAAGACCCTACCGTATTTACCGAAATAGCTATACGCATAGTAGAGAAGCACTTCGACCTTTTTGCCAAAAAGCACTACGATAAGCTGGAGCATATTTTTGATATGGACAGCGCCAAGCTTAAGCGCGTGTTGGATGAAATTGTAAAACTTAACCCAAAACCGGGTAGTGCCTTCAGCACCAACCAGGGCGGTATGCAACTTACAATCATCCCCGATTTTTTGCTGACCAATACCAATGGAGAGTTAGTAGTTACGCTTAACTCGGCTAATGCGCCCGAGCTGCGTATAAGCAACCACTTTAAAGAGATGATAAGCACCTACAAAAACTCGAAGGAAAAAACCAAGAGCCAAAAAGATGCTATCCTCTTTATTAAGCAAAAAATAGACTCGGCCAAGTGGTTTATAGATGCCATACAAAGCCGCTACCACACCATGATGATGGTGATGAACACCATACTCGACCTGCAATATGATTACCTGGGCAGCGGCGATGAAACCCAGATGAAACCGATGATATTGAAAGATATTGCCGAGCGCACCGGGCTGGATATTTCTACCGTAAGCCGCGTGGCCAACAGCAAATATGTGCAAACTGAGTTCGGCACTATCCCTCTTAAATTTTTCTTTAGCGAGGCACTAAGCACCGATAGCGGCGAAGAAGTATCGAGCCGCGAGGTAAAGAAGATATTATCGGATTTGATTGGAGCAGAAAGCAAGAAGAAACCAATTAGCGACCAGAACCTGACCAAAGTATTAAACGAACGCGGCTACAACATAGCCCGCAGAACCGTTGCCAAATACCGCGAGCAGTTAAACATACCGGTAGCGCGGTTAAGAAAGGAACT
>DATGXP010000720.1:0-2394 GCA_035298845.1 Chitinophagales bacterium | reverse complement strand
ACCACTCTACCGCTGCGCCAAATATATCGCTGAACGATTCGTTTAAAGCGCCCGACTCGTACGAGTAATCCAGGTTAGAAGTGCGCTCCGTTAACCCGTGCGAAATTTCGTGGCCCGTAATATCCAGCGATACCAGCGGGTCGTAAGTACCGTTGCCATCACCAAAGGTCATGCGCGTGCCGTCCCAAAATGCGTTTACATAATTTGTATTGTAGTGCATATACAGGTACAGTGCAAACCCCGCATTATCTATCGAGTTGCGCCCCATAGTAGTATAAAAATCATATGTCATTTCGGCGCCCCAGTGCGCATCGCCGGCGTATTGGTCAAGTGCTGCGTTTACATTATTCCATACGTTATTAGCATCCACAAAATCTATAGCGTTTCCGTAGTTGGTGCCTTGCAACATATTGTAAGTGCGTATACCCAGGCCGCGCGTAGTTTCGCGCAGGCGGTAGCCACCGGTGTAGCTATCAGCTACTATGGGCCGGTTGCCCCGGTATACGGTAGTTGCCGTACCGTTAGCATTTGCTTCGTGTATACGTTCTGTTTTCTTTAGCACCTCTCCGGTCTGCGCATCTACATAAACATAGTTGCGGGTCATGGGTTGGTGGGCATACACATCAAATTTCCAGGCCAGTTTAAAATCGTTCGACTGGTTATTGCCCACCTGCACAATCTCCAACTCTCCTTTAGGATAAAAGGTAGCATCAGCCTTGCCCGATTCTATCTTCAAAAAGCTTTCTTCTTCGGGCAGTTGCCATTTGTAGGTTTGCGCTTTTACATTGTTCAATGCGAAGGTCAGTGCTGTAGCCTCTGGCAAAGTAGCAGTAGTGGCAGTAGTAACGTTACTATACAGGTAGCCATTATATTTCAGTACCCTGTCGTTAAGCAGGTGTAGTAAAAAAATACCCTCCCTTACCGGTATGCCATTTACCTGCAACTGGTAGCGCTTGTGCTGCCAGCCCAGTTCATCGGGTTCGGTAGCCAGTAATGTAAATGAGTACGTTGCCGGAAGTTTGAATGTCTTGCGCAATGCCAAAAGGAAAGTCTCTTCATCCAGCGCCAGAGTTGCTTTAAACTGTATAAAGGCAGGCGCCGTATTAGCCTGCTTCAGCCAGATGTGTTCGGCACCGGGCCACATGGCATCCGCCTCTGCCCCTCGTAATTCTTTGGTTACAAATTTTTGCTGCGAAAATCCAAGCGTTGTAAGCACCAATAGCAGGAGCAGGAAGAAAAATTTCTTCATAGTAAAAGTGTTATGTATTAAACTACGTATTTCAATGGGCTACAGATAGAATATAAACAATAAGGGCAGGCCTGATGTTCGGCCTGCCCTTATATTTAAAGCTACTTGTTTACCACAAACTGCTTTACATATCTTTTGCCATCTTGTTTTACCTCAAGCAGGTAAACGCCATTGGCTAAAGAGCTAACATCTATGTGGGTTTGTGTAGTAGTAATGTTTTTAGCCGATAATACCTGGCCAAGTATATTTTTTACCTCCAGGGTTGTTTTATCATCTGCCTTGTTAATTGTAAGCGTAAGGCGGTTGGTAGCAGGGTTAGGGTAAATGCTGAAAGCAAAATCACCGTTTACACTTGTTACGCTGGTTTGCAGTACAGTAGCGCCCGATGCAGCTGTGCAGCCGTTATTATCGGTAACGGTAACCACATAGTTGCCTGCCTCTACACCGCTTATAGTTTGCGTAGTAGCACCGTTACTCCAGGCATAGGTATAAGGTGCTGCTCCGCCGGTTACTGCATCTACAGCCGCAGCACCGTTGGTAGTGCTGGTAGTTATTTGCAGTTGTGCCGGTTGTTGTATGGTTACACTGGCACTGGCTGTGCAACCGTTTTCGTCGGTTACAATTACAGCACAGGTACCCGCGCCTAGTGCCGATGCATTGTGCGTGGTATCGCCGTTGCACCACAGGTAGCTAAAGCTGCCCATGCCGCCCGATGGCACGGCGTTGGCGTTAGCATCGCTCAGACCAAAACAGCTTACCGATGATGAGGTAGTATTAATAGAAATTGTTTCAGGCTCATCAATTGCAAATGAAGCCGATGACGAACAACTGTTAGCATCGGTAACGGTTAATGAATAATTACCCGCTGCCAGGCCAGCTAAGTTGTTACCGGTAGAGTTATCAGACCATGTAATGCTAAACCCACCATTGCCCCCGGTAGCCGATGCGCTGGCTGCCCCGTTGGCCTCGCCATTGCATTGCACATTTGTAGCAGTAACCTGTATGGCAATTTGTGCAGGTTGGGTTATGTTAAACGTATCTACATGTACACAGCCGTTGCCATCAGTTATAGTTACAAAATAATTACCGGCACTAAGGCCGCTTACAGCAGGGCCAGTAGCCTGGTTGCTCCAGCCATAGCTAAA
>DATGXP010000719.1:0-2905 GCA_035298845.1 Chitinophagales bacterium | reverse complement strand
ATCTATAGAATCAAAACAACGGTTATTGGCACTGTGGCTCCAATCGCCGGTAAGAAAAATAGAGTCGCTGTTATTATAGTGCCCATCGCCCTGGTTAAAGCAATCGCCTATTACAGATAGGAAAGCCCCGTCTTTTATAGATACTAAGCCGTTGTTGCTCCAGTAGCCATTTTGAGCCTGGGAGAACAACGCAGTAAGTGCAAAAAACAAGGGTAAAAGCTTTTTCATGCTTGTGTTATGCGAATTAATACAAAAGAAAGCACACTTTAAGGAATAATAAGCTTAGTACAATAAGAAAAGTCAGTTGTTAGTAATTCGTTTAAAAATCATTTTCAATGGTTTTCAAATTGAAATAGAATTCTGCTTATTTGCGCCCGCTTATGCTTTTAATAGCTCTACTTTTTATACCGCTTGCGTTTTCGCTTATTACCTATTTAAGTGGCGACCGCTATGCTAAATATGTTGCTTTGGGAGGTGGTGCTGCCGCCTTTGTTGCATGCAATTTATTAAAGGCTCCTTTTATAGCAGGTGCCCTGGCCCCGCTTACCTATGCGCACAATTGGATATCCAACCCGGTAATTCAGTTTTCGCTATCGCTTGATGGGCTTAGCTTTATGCTGGTGGCCCTTACTTCTTTCCTGGTGCCGCTTATCATTTTCACTACCTACGGTAAGGCAATAGATAACGCCAAAGCTTTTTACGCGCTTATTCTGTTAATGGAGTTTGGCCTGCTGGGGGTGTTTTTGGCCGATGATGGCTTCCTGTTCTATATTTTCTGGGAGTTAGCCCTTATTCCTATCTTCTTCATAGCCTTGCTATGGGGCGAAAATCAGGATAAGGACTTCCGCAACCGCGCCATTTTCAAGTTCTTTGTTTATACTCTTGCTGGTTCTCTGTTCATGCTGGTAGGCTTTATCTATCTATATCAGCAATCGGGCAGTTTCAGCACAGCCGCTTTGTATGCACTTAACCTTTCGCCAAAAGAACAAGGCTTTCTGTTCTGGGCTTTTTTCCTGGCTTTTGCCATTAAAATTCCTGTATTTCCTTTCCATACATGGCAGCCCGATACCTATAAAGAAGCGCCGACAGCCGGTACCATGCTTTTGGCGGGTATTATGCTCAAAATGGGTCTTTATGGTTTGCTGCGCTGGTTATTGCCTGTAATGCCAGAGGGTGTTATGCTTTGGACCCCACTGGTAATTGTGTTGGCCACTATTGGTGTTATCTACGGTTCTATCATAGCCATTAAGCAAGACGACCTTAAAAAACTATTGGCTTACTCGTCATTTGCTCACGTTGGTTTAATTACTGCCGGCATATTTACCCTTACCCGCGAGGGTTTTCAGGGCGCTGCGGTGCAAATGTTTGCGCACGGGTTCAATGTGGTAGGTTTGTTTTTTGCCGCAGAAATTATTTTGCGCCGCACCGGCACACTTTCAATTTCTCAATTAGGTGGAATTAGAAATGTAGCCCCTAAGTTTGCAGCCTGCTTTGTAATAGTAGTATTGGCCAGTGTGGCTTTACCTACCACCAATGCCTTTATTGGTGAGTTCCTGCTATTGTTTGGTGTATATGAGTATAATACATGGCTGGTAGTTATTGCCGGGCTTACTATTATACTGGGTGCGGTGTATATGCTGCGCATGTATCAAAATGTAATGCTTGGCGAAACCAATGCTCTTACAGCCGGTTTTACCGACCTCAACTGGCAGGAAATGCTGGTATTTGTAATTATCATTATTGGTATTTTCCAGGTTGGTTTATATCCAAAGCAGTTAATGGATATGATGCAGCCTAGCCTTGATTTTATATTGAATAATTCGCTGAAATGAAGACCTTAGTATATACCTCTACACTTGGATTGGTTTGCATGTTGGCAGAAATGTTCAACCTGCGCAAATTCATTTTGCCTATAGCTGTTACAGGCTTGCTGGTTATATTTGGTTTAAATGCCAGCAGCTGGGGAGTAAACCAGGCCTTTTTTCACAACATGGTGGTTATCGATAATTTTTCGGTAGCTTTCTCTGGCCTGTTGTTACTACTTGGTGTTTTCATTCTTGTGCTAAGCGGCAATTTTCACAAAAACGAAGAATCTAAAATTTCTGATTACCTGGCCATTACCATCTTCACGCTTTGTGGTGCTTTGGCGATGGTTTCTTTTGGTAATATGGCCATGTTCTTCCTTGGCCTGGAGGTATTAAGTATATCACTTTATGTGTTGGCCGGCAGCAAACGAAAAGATGTAAGAAGTAACGAAGCCGCCATGAAATACTTCCTTATGGGAAGTTTTGCATCGGGTGTTTTGTTGTTTGGTATCGCCCTTATTTACGGCGAAACTGGCTCTTTCGATATTCAGGGTATAGCTAACTATGCGGCCAACAGCACACCATCTTTACTATATTATATAGGGGCGGGTATGATACTTATAGCCCTGCTTTTTAAAGTTTCGGCTGCTCCCTTCCACTTTTGGGCACCCGATGTATATGAAGGTTCGCCTACGCTTACTACAGCTACCATGGCCACTATCGCCAAAATTTCTGCCTTTGCTGCCTTCTACCGTTTATTCAGTTCTAGTCTTGGCTCGGCTATGCCGGCTTATGCCTGGGTGCTTAGCGGTGTTACGGCTCTTACCATTATAGTAGGTAACTTCTCGGCCCTCAACCAGGATTCGTTCAAGCGTATGCTGGCTTTCTCGGGTATATCGCACGCCGGTTATATGCTACTGGCTATTGTATCGGTATATGGTAAAACAGATAATGCGCTGTTCTTTTATTCCCTGGCTTATGCAGTAGCTTCTATCGCGGCCTTTGCAATTGCTATAGTGGTAGCGGCTAATGTAGGTTCCGAAAAGTTTGACGCATTCAATGGCTTGGGAAAAAGAAAACCCCTGCTGGCAGTTGCACTT
>DATGXP010000718.1:0-2134 GCA_035298845.1 Chitinophagales bacterium | reverse complement strand
CAGGTTACAAAGTGCGAGGCCGGTGAGCTTAGTTCCTTTTTTGCGCGTTCCTTGCTTATAATTCTATCGGGCTGTAACAGAAAAATGGTAAGGGGCACCATAAAAATAAGCAGCAGCAGAATGGCTAAAAGGCTCAGTTTCTTATTCATACAATCAGTTTTGCGGCCCGAAGATGATTAAAAAAATGCAACAGGTTTTGGAAACCTTGCAGGTTTGGTCATATTTGCGCATGGCAAGCAAAAATTCTACCGCTGATAAATTCTCTGTTGAGGGAATTACTTTCGATGATGTTTTACTGGTTCCCGCTTACTCTGAGGTGCTTCCGCGCGAGGTGGACATCAGCACGCAGTTAACCCGCAATATCCGTATTAATGTGCCTCTTATATCGGCCGCTATGGATACGGTGACCGAATCGGCACTGGCCATAGCCATTGCGCGCGAGGGGGGTATAGGCATTCTGCACAAAAACATGAGCATAGAAAAACAGGCCGAAATGGTGCGCAAAGTAAAGCGCGCCGATAGCGGAATGATAATAGACCCTATTACGCTGGATGAAGATGCCTTGGTAGGCCAGGCACTCCGTATTATGAGCGAAAACCGGATTGGCGGTATTCCTATTGTAAATAAAGCGGGCAAACTGGTGGGTATACTCACTAACCGCGACTTGCGTTTTGAAAAAAATGCCAAGCGCAAGGTGACCGATATAATGACGGTAGAAAAACTGATTACCGCCCCTAAGGGAACCGATATGAAACAAGCGGAGAAAACGCTTGAGAAATATAAAATTGAAAAACTGCCTGTAGTTGACAATGCCGGTAAACTGGTAGGACTTATTACCTATAAAGATATATTGAAAGTGCGTAACCACCCAAACGGCACTAAGGATAAGTTTGGCCGCTTGCTGTGTGGCGCCGCTGTAGGCGTAACCGGCGATATGCTGGAGCGTATAGAGGCACTGGCACATGTAGCCGTAGATGTAATATGTATTGATACCGCCCACGGCCATAGCCGCGGGGTGTTGCAGTCTATCAAAAAAGCAAAGCAGACCTTTAAACACCTGGAGATAGTAGGGGGCAATGTAGCCACTGCTGCCGGCGCTAAAGCGCTGATAGATGCCGGCGTGGATGGTGTGAAGGTGGGTGTAGGCCCTGGCTCTATATGCACAACGCGTATTGTAGCAGGTGTAGGTGTACCTCAGTTAACAGCCATTTTTGAAGCCAGCAAGGCCGGTAAAAAAGCCGGGGTGCCAATTATAGCCGATGGCGGTATTCGCTATACCGGCGATATTGTAAAAGCAATTGCTGCCGGTGCCGATACAGTAATGGCGGGTGGTATTTTTGCCGGTACCGACGAAAGCCCGGGTGAGACCATTATTTACGAAGGCCGTAAGTTTAAATCGTACCGTGGCATGGGTAGTGTAGAGGCCATGCAGGAGGGAAGCAAAGACCGTTATTTTCAGGATGTGGAAGACGATATAAAGAAACTGGTGCCCGAGGGTATTGTAGGCCGTGTGCCGTTTAAAGGTGCAGTATCTGAGGTGCTATACCAGTTTATAGGTGGTTTACGTGCTGGTATGGGTTACTGCGGTGCTAAAAATATCAAGGCATTACAAGAGGCGCAGTTTGTGCGCATAACCAACGCCGGTATGCAGGAGAGCCACCCGCACGATGTAATGATTACTAAAGAGAGCCCGAATTACTCGAGGAAGTAAAGTCAGACAGACTTCCGAAGTCTAATGTAAAAACAGAAATGCCACTTTTCATAAGTGGCATTTCTGTTTAAAGCTATCCCAACCTCTGTTAGATAAAGAACCCTTTACTTCACGGTAAATTCACTCTCCATGAACGCTCAGATAGAAAAAGGATTTAACCAACTGGAAGCTAACCGCAAGGCTTTGTTTGATACACTGAAACAATACCCGGATGATTTGCTGAACAAAAAACCATCGGAGCAGGCCTGGAGTGTGGCGGAAGTGGTGGATCATGTATTAACCGCAGAGGAGTATTCGCTTAAGTATCTGCAAAAGAAAGCACAGGATACAAGCAGCGCACAGCCCGAAGGCTTTAAACAGAAGTGGCGCTGGCTGCTTATAAAAGTGGTGTTCAACTTTAATATAAAATTTCCTGCACCCGAG
>DATGXP010000717.1:0-2314 GCA_035298845.1 Chitinophagales bacterium | reverse complement strand
TTGTAATCGTCTTTAGTAGCAAAGAAAGCGGCATGAGGGCCACCATAGCCCATAGGCACACCAAAACGCTGCGAGTTACCTACTACGCAATCGGCACCAAACTCGCCCGGTGGGGTAAGTAATGTAAGCGCTAGTAAATCGGTAGCTACGCACACGTAAGTTTCGTGGGCTTTGCATTTTTCCACAAACTGGCTGTAGTTAAGCACGCTGCCCTCTTTGGCAGGGTACTGCAACAAGGCACCGAAGAAATCTTTATCGAGTTCTACTTTGTTGTGGTCGCCAATTACAACTTCGATACCCAGTACGGTAGCGCGTGTTTTGATTACATCTATAGTTTGCGGAAAGCACAATTCTGAAACAAAGAACTTGTTGTGCAGTGCATCTTTCTTATTCTTTAAACCCCAGAACATGTGCATGGCCTCGGCAGCGGCAGTGCCTTCATCCAGCAATGATGCATTGGCAATAGGCATACCGGTAAGGTCGCTCACCATGGTTTGAAAATTCAACAGCGCCTCTAAGCGGCCCTGTGCAATCTCAGCCTGGTAAGGGGTGTACTGGGTGTACCAACCCGGGTTCTCTAAAATATTGCGGCGGATGGCAGCCGGGGTAATGTTGTTGTAATAACCCATGCCTATATAGCTACGGAACACTTTGTTCTTGGCAGCTTTTTTCTTCAACTCGCGCAGGTAGTTGAATTCGCTTTGCGCGTCGGGCAGGTTAAGCTTATCCTTACGGCGGATATTAGCAGGTATAGTTTCAGAAATCAGTTCTTCAAGGCTGTTTATACCAATGGCTTTCAGCATATCTGAAGTCTGGTTTTCGTCGGGCCCAATGTGACGGTTTACAAAGTGATCGGTACTGCGCAGATTTTGCATGATATATCGGGTTGTTATTTGTGCCGCGAATTTAATAAAGCAGAGGATTAATACAGGTAGTGGCGACCATGACAAGACATGTTTTTTCAACTTTTAGTTAATAAGTTGCAGAACTTATTGTGGAAGGGAGATATGGGGCCATGCTTTGCCTCCTCCCGGCCAAATTCGTTCTGACGGGATGAGGCAAAACAGCAATAGGCATAAAAACAGGCCTGCCCCCCGTGTTAAAACTTCTCAACCTCAATATCTTGGCACAATATTTTAACAATAATGAGTTCAGCATTTATAAATTCGCTTTGTGAAAAAAATAGCCGCCATAGCATTGCTTCTGTTTGCAGGATACATCCAGACGTTTTCTCAAAAAGTTGACCGGTTGATCCAGTTTTCAGGTTATGCCCTTACGGCTGATAGCCTGATGGGGGTTCCGTTTGCGCACATTACTATTATCAATCGTGGCAGGGTAGCTACCGCAGGGCCTGATGGATTCTTCTCTTTTGCAGCGCGCGAAGGTGATACGCTGTATTTTACCTCTATAGGCTATACGCCCGCTATGTATGTAATACCGGCCAAACTGGAGCAGGAGAAATTTTCTGTAATTCAGCTTATGACCAAAAGCGATTACTACCTGCGCACTACTATTATCTATCCGTGGGGAAGCCGCGAAAACTTTCACCAGGCGTTTATGGACTTACGCCTGCCGGATGATGACCTGGAACGCGCCAAACGCAACATGGACCGCGAACGCTTAGCGGAACTTGGCGAAAGGCTAGAGCAGGATGGCGGCGAAGCTACGAATGTAGCGCTGCGTAACTCGTCGGCCAAAACTTACTACTACGGACAGACAGCCCCTCAAAACATTTTCAACCCTCTGGCATGGGCCGAGTTTATACGCGCCTGGAAGCGCGGCGACTTTAAGAAAAAATAGCCAAAGACAGTTAGCCACGAATGCACTGCGCTTAATTATCCAATACATTCAAAGTCTTACTACTTAGCTTAACCCGAGCCGGTTTTCTTGCGTATTTTCTTTACTTTGAAGAATGAACCGCCTGCTAAGATTTTTTGTTTGCAGCTTACTGCTATGCAGATGTTCTATGGCGTTTTCGCAAAACACTTATCAACTAACGGGCAAGGTGATAGCTGATGACCTGAGCGCCTTAAGCAATGCCAGCGTATTTGTTTCGCAGTTTAGCAGCGGTACTTATACCGATAGCCTGGGCAGATTTAAACTAAGCATTAAGGGCGGCTGGAATGAAATTGCCTTTAGCTATATAGGCTACCATGCCGAAAAACTTAACCTGTTTATTAGCCGCGATACGGTTATTGAAGTAAAGCTAAAAACCAATCTTGAGTTAGGCGAAGTATCGGTAATAGACCGTAAACAGGTATTGCAAGCATTGCACGATGCCAGCGGTGTGATTACACTGCGCAGAGAGAACTTC
>DATGXP010000716.1:0-3892 GCA_035298845.1 Chitinophagales bacterium | reverse complement strand
ATCTGACCAGGGTAAAACCATCCTGGATTTCGAAGGCTCCTCTGTGCCGGGCATTGCCCGGTTTTATGAGGGTTTTGGTGCGCAAGAGGAGGTTTTTTACAACTACCACACCAGCTTGGTTAAAAAACTAAGCCAACGGTTTAGATAAAAAACGCATCTTATGTATGCAGTGTTTGCCGAAAGATTAATTTTATCTACTTTTAGCAGCCCTAAATAAAGTTAAGCATGAGAAAAGTTTACTCGGCCCTGTTAGTAATGTTGTTTGCCATCGGCGCTTTTGCGCAGGATGTACACTTTTCGCAATACTATGCTGCGCCTATAACCCTGAACCCGGCCTTAACGGCTAATATAAATGGGGTTTTTCGGGTGGCTGCCAACTACCGTAACCAGTGGTTTACTATACCTACACTTAATTCAACAGCCCCGTATCAAACCTATCAGGTATCTTTTGATGCCCCTATACTGCGCGAGCGGCTGGGCAATGATGGCTTTGGTTTTGGTGCTGTTTTCTTTGGTGATAAAGCGGGCGATGGCGCTTTGACTACTTACAGCGGCCTTGCCTCTATAGCCTATCACAAAGCGGTTGACCGTTACGGCAGAGGCCGTATATCTCTTGGTTTGCAGGCAGGAATAGTAAGCAAGCAGATAAAAATGCAGAACCTGATTTTTGAAAGCCAGCTGGATAATTTTGGCTGGAACACATCTCTCTCTAACGGTGAAACCAACTTTAATAACAAGGCGATTCTTTATGGCGATGTGAATTTTGGTGTAATGTGGACTCACGCCCCCAAAGATAAGTTCCGCTACTATTTAGGTGCTGCAGTAAACCACATTCCTGGTATGGCGCAGAAAGGGCCGGTAGAATCTTTTTTAAATGACTCGAGAAACCGCCTGCGCGGTTTATACAAAGTAAACGCGGGAATGGAGTTTTTCCTTAACAGCGATTACTCTTTCAGCCTTACGCCTACCTTTTTATTTATGATGCAGGGCCAGGCACAACAATATAATTTTGGCCTTGGTTTAAACTACTGGGTTAACGATAACGTAGCTGTTTTTGGCGGCGGTTTCTACCGTGTGAAAGATGCTGTGATACTTAACGTGGGTGCCGAATTTTATAATGTGCGCCTGGGTGTAAGTTACGATGTAAACCACAGCAACTTACGGGCGGCCACTAAGGCACAAGGAGGGCTTGAGGTGTCGGCTATATATATATTTAAGAAAGAAAGGCCGCAAGCCATTCAATACGAAAAATATTGCCCTAACTTCTAAGATTACTTAGAATGGGGTACAGATAAAAACGAACAAGGCTTCTCTCCAACAAGAGGCCTTAAAACGGACTGTTTTATTATTGTTATTATTCAAACTCAGCGCTGGGTCCTGCTCAACACCCTTCGCCATTATTTAATGGTAGATGATTATGCATGTAGTTATGAAAAAGAGGCTAGGCGTATTATGCGCTTTACTCTGCGGGGTTTTTACATTAACCGCACAGGTATATGTTATGGGCAACCTGGGCACTATAAGTACCTGCTCAGGAGTATTTTACGATAGCGGAAATGCGGGTGGTGCGTACGGAAACGGCGAAAATTATCAAGTTACATTTTGCTCTTCATCGGGTCTGCCCATATACCTCAACTTCAGCGCATTTAGATTAGAGTCCAGTTTCGACTCTATGTATATCTACGACGGCAACAGCACAGCAGCACCGCTTATAGGAGGCTACTCGGGCACCACCAGCCCCGGAGCAGTGGTTTCCAGCAATGGCTCTAACTGTTTAACCATTACTTTTAAATCGGATGCCAGTGTAACTTATATTGGCTGGGTAGCCGATATAGGTTGCGGCACGCCGCCGCCGCCGCCGCCCCCATCGCCAGGTACTACCTGCGCTATCAGCCAGGCGTTTTGTTCGGGTACGGCGTACAATTTTCCGGCGGCAACCAACACTACCGCCGAAATAGGGCCTGACTATGATTGCTTAAGTACACAGCCTAATCCGGTTTGGTATTACCTGCAAATAGATAATTCGGGCGATTTGGGCATTTCTTTGGCCAATACCGCCAACGTAGATGTTGACTTTGTTTGCTGGGGCCCCTTTGCCAATAGCAATGCATGTAGCCAGCTTACTGCGCCTAACGTAGTAGATTGCAGCTATTCGATTGCAGCCACAGAGCATGTGGACATTACCGGTGCAGTTACGGGCCAGTATTATGTTTTATGTATTACCAATTTTTCGAACCAGCCCACCAACTTTACATTAAGTACCGATGGCACATCTACTGCCAGCACTAACTGCCTGATTTTATGCAACATAACTGCCATGACAGCTATACCTGGTGTTTGCAACCCGGCAAATAATACGCACGATGTAAGTGGCACACTTACTGTACAATACCCACCTGCCAGCGGCACACTTACCATAACCGCAGGTGGCGAGGCTATTGTGATTAATCCACCTTTTGCCAATAGTATCAACTATTCTATACCGGGTATAAGCTCTACCGGAGGATCTATACTTGTAGATGCGCAATTTTCTACAGATACATCATGCCATTTTACAAGCACCTATACTTCACCCGCACCCTGCACCTGCTCGGTAACTGCTACCAACAACAGCCCGGTTTGTGGTGGTACACCGGTTACGCTAACCGCAACCGTTACCGGGGTTATAGATACCTACCAATGGGCAGGGCCTAATGGCTACACTGCGAGCACCCAAAACCCGGTAATTGCCAACACCACTGTTGTACAATCGGGCATTTACAGTGTAACTATCACCAGCGGCACCTGCACAGCTACTGATACTACAGAAGTGGAAGTGCTGGATGCGCCTGTATTTAGCGCCACTGTAACCAATGCTACCTGTAACGGTGCAAGCGATGGCAGTATTGTTTTAGCGCTTACATCGTCGCCTCCGGCTACCTATAGCTGGACGGGTTCGGCCTCTAACAATGAAATGGCGCTTAATCTGGCAGCAGGAAATTATTCTGTTACTGTTACCGGTGGGCCAAATAACTGTAGTGTTACGGCAGCATATACCATAACGGAGCCTGCTGCTATTACTTTAAGCCCGGCTACAATTACAGATGCGTCTTGCAGTAGTGGCGGTTCAATTACAGTTACGGCAACGGGCGGTACGGGTGCTATTGTTTATGCATGGTCTAACGGCAGCACTACCAGTGCAATTACTAACCTTTCGGCCGGGCCTTACAACCTTACTGTTACCGATCAGAACAATTGCAGCGCTACCGGTACCTATACAGTAGGGGCCGCACCCGGGGCTATAGTTTTTGGTGCACCAGCAATTGCAAATGTAAGCTGCTTTGGTGCTGCTGATGGAAGTATAACCGTAAGTGCCACCGGCGGCAGTGGCAACATCAGCTACTTATGGGGCAATGCCAATGGACAAACAACTCCTGCTATAACCGGGCTTGGGCCTAATGTTTATTCGGTGGTGGCTTCTGATGCTACCGGTTGTAGTGCCTCTGTTTCTTACCTTATTACCGAACCAACTGCAATCGTGTTTGATGCACCGGTTATTGTAGATGCTACCTGCTCGGTAGGTGGTAGCATTACGGTTGGTGCAACCGGGGGAACAGGTACAATTATTTTTACTTGGAGCAATGGCCAGACGGCCAGCACGGCAAGCAATCTTACCGCCGGCAGCTACCAGGTTACAGCTACGGACCAAAACTCTTGTACAGCCACAACCACATATACCGTTAACCCCGACCCTAACTCAATAATATTAGGCACCCCTACTATAGCCGATGTATCGTGCGCTGGGTTGAGCGATGGAAGTGTAACCGTAAATGCTACCGGCGGCAATGGAACTTTTAATTATGCCTGGAGCACTACTCCGGCTCAATATACCGCTACCGCATCCGAATTGCAG
>DATGXP010000715.1:0-2044 GCA_035298845.1 Chitinophagales bacterium | reverse complement strand
GCACCTGATGGTGTATGGCGAGTTTGTGCAAAGCCCACAGGTGCTGTTGGCGCAAAAGCTGGTAAGCCTGTTGCCCGAAGGATTGAACAGCGTTTATTTTACCAACAGCGGCGCCGAAGCTACCGAGGGCGCTATGAAACTGGCCAAACGTATTATGGGCAGAACGCAGTTTATCTCGTTTAAAAATGCCTACCACGGCAGCACGCAGGGAGCACTAAGCATAATAGGCGATGAACATTTTAAACGGCAGTTTCGTCCGCTGCTACCCGATACATTAGCGCTACCATACGGTGTAGAAAATGAACTGAACCATATTACCAACCATACGGCAGCGGTAATAATAGAACCAGTGCAGGCAGAGAGTGGCGTAACGGTACCTACCAAAGAATATATAAAGCTACTACGGAAGAAGTGCGATGAAACGGGCGCGCTATTGATTTTTGATGAAGCGCAAACGGGCCTGGGCCGCACCGGTAAACTATTTGGATTTGAGCACTACGGTGTAGTACCCGATATATTATTACTGGCAAAGGCCCTGGGTGGGGGTATGCCACTGGGGGCATTTATTACTGCCCGCGGTAAAATGAACCTGCTTACCGAGAACCCGGTACTGGGCCACATAACAACCTTTGGCGGACACCCGGTTAGTTGCGCAGCGGGGCTGGCAGCGTTAAATGTTTTGGTAGGTGATAATATTGTAGCCGATGTAGAAGCCAAAGGGAAATTATTTGAAGAACTGCTCACACCGCATGGGCTTAAGATAAGCCGCAGTGGTTTGATGATGGCTGTGGAGTTTGAAAGCTTTGAGCAGAATAAAAAAATAATAGACCGGTGTATTGAAAACGGCGTGCTGACGGATTGGTTTTTGTTTGCCCCGCACTGCATGCGCATAGCCCCACCGCTTATAATTAGCCGCAAAGAAATTGAAAGCGCCTGTGCAACTATTGTTGCGGCGCTTGACTGAAGCGATTCACAGGCGGCTCCTACGGAGCGCAAATAGCATGGTTTATAATCGTATCTACAAACAGGCGACCGCTACGCGGTGCTTAACAGCATTAACGCTCCGTTAGGAGCCGTCTGTTTGTAGAAAAAGCAGCAAAGCATTTTTTGATGCGCTCCGTAGGAGCCGCCTCCGGATACATTAGGGATTAAACCGCAATGTTGTCCAATAGATATACGTTTTCCCAAGCTGCCCGCGTATCCAGTTCTTTTTACGGCGGGTGATGTCACTCGAATAATTCATTACCACATATGTATTGGCATCGGCCTGCGCAATGCCGGCATAAGCATTATCACCAGTGCTTGGGAAATCGGTAACGAGCGATAGAGTAAGGCTGTCTTTATTTAGTTTAAACAGCGAGGTAACCTTGCGGGTAATAGAGTAGCGGATAAGATTGCGGATGCGGCCCTGCTTATCATTTTTACGATTCTTTACTTTATCTATATCGCCATCTATGTTGCGGCGGCTTATCAGGTAAATATCATCGGCATGGTCAAATAGAAGGGCACTATCGTATTTGGTTTTACTGCGGCGCTTCTCCCAGCTTTGCAGGCTGCTTTTATCTGCGCGGCAAACCAGCGAACCGGTACCTTCTAAGCGCACAGTAGCAAACATATTGCCTGCATTATCGAAAATAAATTCACCCTCTTCGGCATTCAGTATATCTACCTGTGGCTCCTTAGATATGTCGTGCCATTCGGTGGCATTGGTGCTCCACATCAGCCGCAGGTTGCTACGGTGTGTTCCCTTATATAAGCCTTTACCGTAGTAAGCAGAAAGATAGAGCGTATCGTTACGTTCGCGCAGACGCCATGGCACAAAGCCATCCAGGTTTACTGATTGATGTGGCGTCCATTTACCGGTACCGGTAGTGCGGGCCAAGTAGATATACTCGGGCTCAAAGCGCATAGGTTTTTTACCGCCCCGAAAAAAATAGAGATTGAGCGTATCGCGGTAAACAGCAAAACGCGGTTCACGCAAATCGTAACCGAGAGCAAACTCTGTTTCGTAGGTCCATGTTTGGAGATCGGTAGAGCTTACTAC
>DATGXP010000714.1:0-1758 GCA_035298845.1 Chitinophagales bacterium | reverse complement strand
CAAATGTAATGCGCTAAAGCGAAAGGCAAAACAGGGGGCAATGGGTTTTGTGAAATAACAACAGAACAAAGGTGGTCCGAGTGGATATAGCTAATGGCGTAGTTTTAAGGTTCCTGTGCGCTTTGGCGGTGGGTTTTTCTTTGTCACTTTTTTTAGAAAAAAAGAAACCAAAAAAATCGCGGTTTAAATGCTCCGCTTAAACCGCTTCCCCCGCGCAACAGCCGGTTTTGCCGCCAAAGGTATTATCTGAACATATTTCGTAATTTTAGCCTATAAACCTGGGCACTATGAAAACACTATTACTCACCTTACTGCTCTTTGCCTATAGTTGCGCATTTGCGCAGCAGCACCGTTTTGCAGATAGCACGGCACAATGGAATGTGCTAGAGTATTACACCGGATTTGCGGGCGATGGATATGTATCCACTCTCCATTTCTCTGCAAATGATGATACGCTGTTAAACAATCAGGCTTATCAAATTATAGACTATGATTGGCGTGTTTACCCGCTTGAGAGCAACGGGAAGTTTTATATCCGTAAAGATTCTACTGAGAAAGTATATGGCCGGATTAATGTCGATAGTGCAGATTATCTGCTTTATGATTTTGGAAAGTTACCAGGCGACAGTTTTGTAATTCATGATCCGAGATATTTATTGTACCCTACCGTAGTTCATGTTGACTCGGTTGCCAATACATTTCACGGACAAGCCCGTAAGGTGATGCATGTAAGCACCAGTAACGAGGGCGTTGCCCTTAATTATAAGGATGTATTTGTAGAAGGGGTGGGCTCATTGCATAGTTTTTTCCTTTACCCGGGCGTAATGGGATTTTTTATAGATGGAGAAACTTACTCCCTGTTATGTTACAGTGATAACGATACCCTGGTGTACCGTAACCAATACTATACTACCTGCGATTACGACACAGCCTGGACCTGGAATAGTATAGATGAATTGGCCAGTGTGGGTGTAAAAATCTCACCCAACCCGGCCACCGATTTAGTGCAGGTGCAATTACATAACACAAACGGTCAAACAATGTTTGAACTTAGCGATATAACCGGTAGAAGTGTATTGCAGCAACAGCTAAATGAACCGGCAACTAATATACCGGTAGACAATTTGAGCAAAGGGGTTTATCTATATACCATTCGAAATAACCATCAGCGGATAAGCAGTGGTAAGGTGATACTCGAATAGAAAATATTTACATTTATTTCCATACCACATATGAATAGCACTACCCTTAAATCTGAAAACGCCTATTACCTGCGCATGATAGCGTTAATTGCCGGCGGATGCGTTTGCTTTGTTATCGCCTACTTTGCTTTCGCAGCCAGTATAGATGCACCTTACTGGCAACTACCAGAAGGGATTGGCGGTATTGCACTTACGGCAGGCGGCATTGCCTGCTTTGCCTATATCCGCAACTTCAACACATTAGAAATAGACAGCAAAGCGTTAACCGTAAAGTCTGTACTGGGCTCACATAAAAAAACGATTGCTTTAAGCGAGATTACCGGCTACACCGAAACCAGCCACACCAACAAAGGCAAAACGCATTTTGAACTTACAGTATATACTGGCACCGGCAAACACCGCCTGCTATCGTATGCGTATGGCAACTACGATGATTTAAAAGCATTGCTTACCACCGGGCAAAGGCATGATACTGCACGGGAAACAGAACTTAAACGCAACCTTGCCTGGTTTATGGGTGCCGCCTTTATAGTTATAGGGATTTGCATGTGCGTTG
>DATGXP010000713.1:0-3958 GCA_035298845.1 Chitinophagales bacterium | reverse complement strand
GTTAGGTCCAGGTTGGCCGCCAGTTTCGAGTCAAGAAAAGCATTCATTACAAACTTAGGACCGTTAGCCGGGTTGCGGGTTTTTAGGTTGATAATGCCCGCTATTGCTTCCGAGCCATAAAGTGTAGAGGCGCTGCCTTTTACCACTTCAATTTTATCTACCATGGCAATGGGCAGGGCGTTAAGCGCATAGATACCCGCCAGGCCGTTCATGGCCGGTACGCCGTCAATTAAAAACATGGTGAAGTTTCCTTCCAGCCCGTTTATCTGTACATCTGTAGTGTTTGATACACCATTATCTACATCCGGAAAAATACCGTTCATGTTTGCCAGCGTTTCGTGCACAGTAGGGGCAGGGTTGCGCTGCAGGTATTTGGTGGTATATACATCTACCGGTGTAACACTTTCCAGCTTCTTCACTTCTTTTAAAGAACCGGATACGACTATCTCTTTCAATCGGGCCGATAGGGGAATTAGTGCTGCGCTTATTTGTATATCTATATTGTCTTTTATAACTACTTCCTGCTGAAAGTTTTCGTGCCCTACATACGATATCTTAAGCTGGTATTTGCCCGCGGGCACGCCGGTAATTTTAAACCTTCCCAGGCTATCGGTGGTTGCAGCGTAGTTTGTTTTTAGCAGACCAACGGCAGCAAACTCAAGTGGTAAGCTGTCGCCTGTAACCATTCCGGTAATAGTACCGGTAGTTGTTTGCGAATAGCTGAGTATGGTGGATAGTAAAATGAAAAGCAGTAAAACTTTCTTCATTCTACGTGAATGTAAAAATACAGGTGGTAAAAATGAAATTTTATTGTTTTATAAACCTGCGTAGTTGTGTTTTTTCAGGTACCTGTATTTCTATCAGGTATATGCCCGAAGCTAAAGCAGAAATATCAATAGCAATATTGCTGCTACTTGTCTTTGATTGTATGGCGCAATTATTTCCTACTACATCTAATACTCTTAGCTGTTTGATGGGCTGGGTGTGGTTAATGTAGAGCGTGCTTGTGGCAGGGTTAGGGTAAATCGATAAGTCTGTATTATTGATGTCTGAAATCCCCATTGGGTAAACAAATATGGTAAGCGTATCCATAGCAGTGCAACCATTTACATCGGTTACAATATGCGTTACCAATTTATAGCCCCAATCAAACTCGTAGTTATAAAATGGGTTGTTGGCAGTGCTGCTGTCGCCATTGCCAAAATACCAGATGGATGTTTTGCCGGTACTATCAATAGTTGCAAACTGAAAGGCTGCATCTATACTATAAACAACCTGCACACTTGCATCGGGTGGAGAGAACTCGTATACATTTACGGCATCGGTAGCAGTACATTGGTTACTACCGGTAGCTGTAACCGAATAGGTGCCAACGGCACTAACGAGAACCATGTTTGTGGTGTCACCGGTGTTCCAAACATAACTTTGAGCGCTGCCACTTGCAAGTTGTAAGGCTCCACCCTGGCAAAAGGCAGTATCGTTACCAAGGGCTACAACCGGCGAAGGTAGCACCTCTATATGTACAGCATCGCTGCCACTGCATTGAAAATTATCTGATATCGTTACAGTATAAGTACCGGTTGTTCCTGCATATACTACTCCACCATTATCGCCGGTGTTCCACAGGTAACTATCAAAATCGCCGGGATAAAGGCGCAACTCATTGCCACTGCAAAAAGTGGTGTCGTTGCCCAGAGTTACAGGTACGGGGTTATGGGCTAATGCGTTAAACTGTTGGTCTAGCCAGGTAAAACGCACATTTACCCAATCTTTAAGGCGGGCAATTTCTTCGGCATAAGTTTGTGGCAGGGGAGTAGGCTCGGGCCAGGTGGGTTGCCCTAAAATTGGCCAGGTTTCAAAGTTGCGTTGCTGGCCTTCTTCCAGGTAAGCGGCAGTACTATCTATATAGCCTAGCACTGAATCAAAACTTAAGACGTTGCTGCGCAGGTAATTCCAACGGCAATACAAGTGCTGGTTAAACAGGCTGTCCTGCCGCAGGCGCTCCCACCAGGCGGGCATGCCGGCTCCGGCACATACATAGCCCACATTATAAGCCCAGCCGGTTGGCACCGGAGCATCGCAATAGTCTGCGTTCATCCAGGCTATATCATAATCCCAGGCAGGGCCCACGCGTAGTTTGCCACCTTTGCTGTATTTGTCTTTATATAAATAAGTGCTTAGCCGGTAGCCATCTACGTTCTTGCTCATCTCATTTAGAAATAGATAATCTATCAGCGATTTTTCTGAAACATATTGGCGAAAACCTACTTCAGGATCCTGAAAATCTGCGCCAAATAGCGCATGCTCAAAACTGTCGATATACCGGTTTATATACTCCTTCTGTGGCTGCTGTATCTCCTCTTGTTTAGGATATTCGTATTGAAAGAAAATAGATTCGGTGGGAGAATTAGAGGGTGGGTAGTCGGAATAAAAGCCATCGCCACCGCTACCAGTAAACTTATCAATCTTCACTATATATCCACCGGTAAGCTGGTCGCCCGTGGTATCTTCAGGGTTTAGTTTAGCAATATCTACACGCTCTTCGTTGCGTTTAATTTTTTCCATTAGTATATACACACCGCTATACACGCCGTTTACAAATAGTTCGCAATACCTGGTGCGCGATGCGTAATGACCGGTTTGGTTGGCAAGGTAGTAGCTTAGTACATTTCGCATCAAGGTTTTGTCGTAATAGCTGGCAGATAATATCCAGTCGCTTTCGGCCGGCATACCCAGTATTGAAGTATCAATACTGTTATAGGCAGAGTCCCAGGTTTCGAACCCGTATGATTTTTTAGGGGCTCCACCTGATGAGGAACCACGAAACTCTATTCCTATAATACCATGATAAGCATATTGTGTATCGTTCGAATGGTTTAATTGGCCTGCGCCATTATCTACCACCATAAAATCAGCAGCTATTTTTGGGTCGTCACCAATGGCTTGTCCGTTTGTGTTTATTTTAATGATGGGTAGGTTGCTGCTTACCGGAGGGAAAGGAGTGGCCGGTTCATCGCCAAACCTTATCGACCATGAATTTACACTACCCTGGTCTTGCGGGTATCCATCGCGTATTTTCAAATACCAGGTACCGGTACCTGCCTGTCCGTTATTAAATAGACCCAAGTCGCCCATGGGTCTGTAGCTGCCGTTAAAAGGAGCTGTGCCAAGGGTGATAGAAGTAGGATAAATGTTTTTCAATCCGGTGTTGGTAAAGTTGTCGCCATCTCCACCTACGCCCGAAAAAAGCAGTACCTCCGTACCGTCCGGCGATTGTAACCTCACTTCAAGGTCGGCATCCCAGGTATGGGCAATGTTAAGAGTAACTTTTTCAAGCCCCCAGTTGGAATTAATGGGCGATGCGTTTAAAGAATTAATGGTAAGCGCAAAGCTTTTCCAGGTTTGGTCGTCGGGTAAGGGGCCGGTAGCGCCACTTGTAAAATTTTGGGCCGCCTGCGATTGAACTAAAAACGGCAATAACAGAATGAGAGGTAGGGTACAGAAACGGTAGAAGTTCATCAGCAGCTTACGATAGTTTACTGTATGAAGATAACATTAATTTAATGTAAGCATGTACCGGTTATCAAATAATGGTAACCGGTTTAACAATTATGCATGGAATAGTGAAAAAGCGTTATCCGATAGTTTTTACCGCACAGGTAAGGCGCGATACGCAAACAAGTTTTTTATCGGCGTTGAATATCTCAATACCCCATACCTGTGTACTAAGCCCCACATGTATTGGTTTTACGGTGCCGTAAACCGTGCTTCCAATTTTGGCACTGCGTATATGGTTAGCGTTAATTTCTATACCTACCACCATTTGTTTGGTAATATCAATGCAAAAAGTGCCGGCTATGCTGCCAAGCGTTTCGGCCAGCACACACGAGGCCCCGCCGTGCAGCAGGCCAAAAGGCTGAATAGTGCGCTCATCTACAGGCATACTAGCAGTAATATA
>DATGXP010000712.1:0-11435 GCA_035298845.1 Chitinophagales bacterium | reverse complement strand
CCAGTATAATGGAGCGGCTACGCTACATTAATAACATCGAAAAGATTGATGTTATAATTCCAAATTTCGATGCTGAGCTATACAACTTTATTAAAATGGGCCCTGCTCTGGAAAATGAATTAGGCATAAAAAGCTTTCTGCCTACCATGGAACAGTTTGAAGAACGCCACAAATCAAACCTGCCGGCTTTTGGAGATAAGTATTTTATAAAGGTGCCTAAAAGCAAAATGATTTTTTCGATATCCGAGATTCATTCGCTCACGCCGGAGTTTAGTTACCCATTAGTGGTTAAGGGAAAATTTTACGATGCTTCGGTAGCATACTCACCCGAGCAGGCCGCCCAGTATTTTAATAAGATAAGCGCCAAATGGGGACTGCCCATTATTATACAGCAGTTTACATATGGTACCGAAGTAAATGTTACGGCCCTGGGCGATGGTCAGGGCAATACAATAGGGGCAGTACCCATGCGCAAGCAGGTAATTACAGATAAAGGTAAAGCCTGGGCAGGTATTACACTCGAAGATGACGAGTTGTTGAGTATTACCCGTAAGCTAATCCGCAATTGCCACTGGCGTGGGCCTTGCGAGCTGGAAATGATTAAAACCAACGATGGCGATTATTACCTGGTAGAAATTAACCCGCGCACACCGGCATGGGTATACCTCGCAGTAGGTGCCGGGCAAAACCATCCCGAAGCTTTACTTAAGCTGGCGCTGGGAGAGAAGGTGAAACCTTTCGAAAGCTATGAGTCGGGTAAAATGTTTATCCGCTATAGTTACGATATGATTTGCGATTTGAAAGAATTTGAAACCATATCAACCCTCGGCGAATTATGATAGAATGCAGGGAAGGAATGGATTTTGGATAAATGGAACAGGAAAGCAATCAGCGCTTTGCATGTTATGTGTTATAAGAAAAAGGAAAGTAGAAGTAATACCCAAAAGTAATACCCCATGAAAAAACTACAATACGAAAGGCCGCTTATTCAGCGCTTGAATACCGGCCTGATGAATAAGTTTGGTATGCGTACCGAGTATGCACCGGTAAGCCATATAGATGATGTAAGCGTTAAAAAGCTACTTGCCGATTATGGTTCGCCGCTTTTTGTAATATCAGAAAAAACAATGCGCCAAACCTATAAGGAAGCTAACCGTGCCTTTAAAACACGCTACCCCAAAGTGCAGTTCGCCTGGAGTTATAAAACCAACTACATGAATGCGGTGTGTAACGTTTTTCATCAGGAGGGGTCGTGGGCCGAGGTGGTTAGCGGTTTCGAATATCAAAAAGCTATAAAGAATGGCGTGCCGGGTAGCAAAGTAATTTTCAATGGTCCTGATAAAACCAATGAAGACCTTACTGCTGCTATTAAAAACAATTCGCCTATACACATTGACCACCTGGATGAGTTGTATCGCTTAACCGAGCTGGCAGAAGAATTGAATGCCCGTCCAAATGTAGCTATCCGCGTAAATATGGATACTGGCATTTACCCAATATGGGACCGGTTTGGCTTTAACTACGAAAACGGTCAGGCCTGGGATGCTATCAATAAAATTGTATTGGCCGATAAACTTGAACTGATAGGCTTGCATTGCCACATAGGTACATTTATGCTATCACCAAGTGCCTATGGTATTGCGGCGGGTAAAATGAGCGACCTTGCCCTTGGCATCAAGCGCAAGTTTAAACGCGATATACAATACATTGATATGGGAGGCGGCTTTGCATCTAAGAACACCTTAAAAGGCTCTTACCTGCAGGGTGTAGATAGCAACCCTAATTTCGACCAGTTTGCCGAAGCTATATGTACAGCAATACTAAATGCAGGTTTTGGTAAAGATGAATTGCCTCTGTTGATTTTAGAAACAGGCCGGGCGCTGGTAGATGAAGCCGGATTTTTGCTGGGCACTGTAATATCCAACAAACGCTTAAGCGATGGACGAAGGGCAACCATTATGGATTTTGGGGTAAACATCATGTTCACCTCTTTCTGGTACGATCACAAAATTTCGCCGGCGCAGGAGTTTAGCAACTATACCGAAGATTGCGTACTATATGGGCCTTTGTGTATGAACATAGATGTAATACGCGAAAACGTAACCTTGCCCCCGCTTAAGAAGGATGATAACGTTGTGGTGCATAATGTAGGCGCCTATAACATGACCCAGTGGATGCAGTTTATTGCCCTTCGCCCGGCAGTAGTTATGATAGATATGAAGAGCCAGCCGCATCTTATACGCAAACGCGAAACGCTCGATTCGATAGAAAACAGCGAGGTAATGCCTGACTATTTGAATACGTTTAAATTGTAAGTGCCGGCATGGCTGGTTGTTAAATTCTGCTCTGGCAGGTGTTACCCTACACAATACTGTTGCTTACCTCAAAAAAGCGCCCTGTACATCAGCTTGGCGTATTTTTGATTTGCAAAGTATATTCATGACCACCACGCAGCGCCGCATTTTATTTCATGCTATTGGCTGCATACTGTTTTTGTCTTTGCCGGTGCTTTTTTCTCCAAACCTTTCCGTGTCTATCGGCCTGCTTTCAATACCGTCTTTTCAGCGCGTTTTCTTTACCTATGTTTTAATCCTGCTGTTTTTTTACTTCCACTTCTACTATCTTTTACCAACCTTTTATTTTACTCAAAAATATATCCGCTATGGCTTTTTCATAGCAGCCTGCTATGCTGTTATAGTCTATGTGCCACATGCGCTTATTCCACATCAGCAAGGGGGGCATATGGGGCATGCTGTGCATCACAGCCATGGTTTGTTGCACCAGGCAGGCCATTATTTCTTTCAGGTGTTAATGGTAATAGTGTTTTCGCTGTTACTTAAAGTAAACGACCGGTTAAAAATTACCGAGCAGGAGCGTTATAAAGCAGAACTGTCGTACCTGCGGGCACAGGTCAATCCCCACTTTTTGTTTAACACACTTAATGGCATTTACTCGCTGGCGCTGGATAAATCCGATAAAACGGCCAGGGCTATTGTAGATCTCTCTAACCTTATGCGCTATGTAACCACGGGCACTAACCGCGACCTGGTTTCGCTGGATGAAGAGATTGTATACCTAACCAATTACATAAACCTGCAGTTGATAAGGCTGGGCGATACAGTTAAGGTAGATTTTAAACTTAGAGGTAAAATGGAGGGGCGTAGCATTGCGCCTCTTTTGCTTATTCCTTTTATCGAAAACGCTTTTAAATACGGCATTAATCCCGAATGGAGCACTTCGATAAGGATTGAAATTGAAATGGTTGAGTCGCAATTACATCTCCATGTTTTTAATTTGGTGGTAAACGAAGACCCCACGGGCAGTAAGTTGGGCATAAAAAATACACGTGCCCGCCTGTTGGCCCTATACCCAAATAAGCATAGATTGCTTATTATTGACGAGAAGACGGAGTATACGGTGGACCTAAAAATAGATTTGGGATGATAAAAGCGATTGCTTTAGATGATGAGCCTCTTGCACTGAAGATACTGGAAAGCTTTTGCAAGCAGGTAGATTTTATTTCGTTGGAGAAAACATTTACAAAACCGGCCGAGGCACAGAAATACCTTAAAAAATTTCCCGCCGATTTATTGTTTCTCGATATACAAATGCCTTCTCTTTCCGGGCTCGACTTTTACAAATCTATTCAGCAGGAAACTATGGTGATTTTTACTACAGCGCATAGCCAGTTTGCTGTAGAGGGTTTTAATCTGAGTGCCGTTGATTTTCTGTTAAAGCCATTTACCATCGAGCGGTTCATACAGGCGGTAAACAAAGCCAACGATTTTTATAACTATACGCACCAAACGGAGAAAGCCCCAAATCAGTTCCTGTTTATAAGGGCAGATTATTCGCTTATAAAAATTGCCGTTAACGACATTCTTTTTATTGAAGGCCTGGATGACTATCTTAAAATTCATTTGCATAATCAAAAAATGATTGTTACCCGCATGACCATGAAGGCCATAATGGAAAAACTGCCTGCCCGCGAGTTTATCCGCGTGCACCGTTCCTTCATAGTGCCTTTCTCGCGTATAGAGAACGTGCGCAATAAGGTGATTACCGTAGCAGGTAACGAAATACCTATAGGTAGCAGTTACGAGGAAGAATTTTTTAAGGTATTTAAGCCTTAATATTTTAGGCTTCGTTTTTACGCAAAATAAGATAGCCTCCATATTCAGAATTCATCTTTGAACTCACCGCTAAAATTTATCCATTCACCTCAATTTGTTGCAACAGTTGAGCCGCAGCTACATATTTGTTGCAACATCTAATTGATGTGTTTTCATAGTGTGATAATTTCATAATGGTTTTTTAGTCTGTGGGGGTTCGGTACGGGGGTGCCGGCCCCCTTTTTTATTTCTGCATATCGGTCCGTTAGCCCTTTTGGTTTTAATCTATTATCCACAGTTCGCCCGGGTGTTGCTCTGCCATGGCTGTTGTGGAGATTAATCAAAAATTAATGCAGGGTTAAAAATTTTATAACTCTTTTGATTAATTGTGTAACGCAGTCGCGCCAGCACTATCTCATCTTTGTGGCAAGAAAAATTTAAAGCCCATGATGAGTATCAAACCCAAATTATTTTCGCTTGTTGCCTTGCTGTTTGTTTTTTTTAACGCTGCCCGTGCACAGCAATACGAAGGCTACACCTTGATAGCCCCGCAAAATTCTACCACAGCCCGCCTTATTGATACCAATAGCACGGTGAATAAAACGTGGACAGGCCTTACAGGGCAAACTGGCTATTCATCTTATATGCTCGAGGGTGGTGTGCTATTAAGGTCGGTTAAAGCTACAGGCACCTCTTTTAACGGTGGCGGTGTTACCGGAAGGTTTCAAAAGGTAGCCTGGGATGGCACTATTCTTTGGGATGTTACTTATTCTTCAACTACCTATTGCATGCACCACGATATACTGGCTATGCCTAATGGCAACGTAATGGTTATTGCATGGGAATCTAAAACTGCTGCCCAGGCTACTGCCGCAGGCAGCTCGGTAAGTCATATAATGTGGCCCGATAAAATTGTAGAAATGCAACAAACCGGTTTAAATACATACAATGTAGTATGGGAGTGGCACGCCTGGGACCACCTGATGCAAAATACCAATGCCAGCGCGGCCAACTATGTAACATCGCTGGTTAATAACCCGCAACTGCTAAATATCAATTACCTGAACACAAGCAATAACTCTGATTGGTTGCACATGAACGGTCTCGACTATAATGCCGACCTTGATCAGATTGTAGTAAGCTCGCACAACATGAACCAGTTTTTTGTAATTGATCATAGTACTACCACAGCCGAGGCTGCCAGCCACACAGGCGGTAATGCCGGCAAGGGCGGAGATTTTCTATACCGCTGGGGTAACCCGGCCTCTTATGGCGGCACAGGCACAACCAACTTTAGCACTATACACGATGCCCACTGGGTGCCGGCCGGCTGCCCGCGCACAGGCTACATTGCAGCCTATAACAATAATGGAGTTTCTAATAGCGTAAGCTCTGTAGATATTGTAAACCCACCGCTAAGCGGGCTTAACTATACTATTACTGCCGGTCAGCCTTATGGCCCTGCCACTTACGATTACCGCCACGCTTGCGATGGGCACAATAACAATATGGGTAATTCAGAACAGTTCCCTAATGGTAACCAACTGGTATGTATTGCACAATCGGGCAAAGTATATGAGATTGACGCAGCGGGCAATCAGTTATGGACTTACACGGCATCGGGTAGCACCATACCACAGGCGCACCATTATACCAATTGCTTTATCAATGGCCCTGCTACAGCAACCGTCACGGCGCAGGACCTTACAATCTGCGCAGGCCAATCGGTGCAGTTAAGCGCTGCCTCTACGGGCAATGGTACTTATACTTACGCATGGTCATCAGGTGCAACTACGCAAAATGCTACGGTGTCTCCCTCCGCTACTACCACTTACACTGTAACGGTTGCTCTCAACTCCGGTTGCACTAAAACAGCCACTGTTACAGTAACTGTAAACGATTTGCCTAACGCCGATGCGGGTAACAATGTTAATATCACAAGCGGTGCATCTACCACGCTCACGGCTACCGGCGGTACCACCTATGCATGGAGCACCGGTGGAAACACAGCAAGCGTAACAGTATCGCCCACAAGCACTACCACCTATACCGTTACCGTTACCAATGCCGGCGGATGTTCTGCTACTGATGAAGTAACAGTTAACGTTACCGGCGGAGCATTATCAGCTACGGCTTCGGCAGGTGTTTCTACTATATGTGCCGGAGGCAGTGTAGATTTAAATGCAAACGCCAGCGGCGGCACAGGTAGCAATACTTATGCATGGTCTTCTAACCCTCCAGGTTTTACCTCGCAGTTGCAAAATCCATCGGTAAGCCCAACAGTCAGCACCGTGTATACCGTAACTGTTAGCGATGGCAATGCTTCAGCTACAGCATCTGTAAGCATTACAGTATACGCATTGCCTGCGGCCGAGGCAGGTAGCGATGTAAGCATAAGCTTTGGCAACTCAACTACGCTTACTGCCACCGGTGGTGGTACCTATGCATGGAGCAATGGAGGCAACACGGCTTCAATTACGGTTTCTCCTTCAGTTACTACAACTTATACAGTTATTGTAACTTCGGCCAGTGATTGCACAGCTACGGCCGATGTAGTAGTAAGTGTTACAGGTGGTGCGCTATCAGCAGTTGTATCTGCCACTGATACTATTATTTGCAACGGTGAAACTACCCAGCTGTTTGTTACTGCCTCGGGCGGTTCAGGTTCTTATACCTATAGCTGGACATCGGCTCCATCAGGCTTTACATCTACACTCAGTAACCCGTATGTAACGCCTGGTGCTACCACTACCTATATTGTAAACGTATCCGATGGTGTAAATTCTACCGCGGTTACCTTCACTGTAACTGTTTTAGCGCTACCAGCCCAGCCGGTTATTACGCAAAACGATACTCTATTGCTGTCATCGTCGGCAGTTAACAACCAGTGGTTTTACTATGGTGCGCTTATACCTACTGGCACCGGCCAGGTACTCGACCCTGATTTAAATGGATCTTACCAGGTACAGGTAATAGATGCCAATGGTTGCGGCTCTCCTTTATCCGATGCGTATGAATATATACACGGAACTACAGGTGTAAATGATGTGGCTGATGTTTCTTCATCTGTTGTATTGTATCCTAACCCGGCAAGTAATGTGGTGCTGTTAAGCGGCACTGTACTTACTGGTGATTTCAGTGCTGTGATTTACGATCATACAGGGCGCATTGTATTGAGCGATAAAAACAACAAAGCTATAAACGTTGAAACACTTAGCGATGGGGTTTATATTCTGGCTATCCACCTGTCTTCCGGGTTAAAGGCGCACAAACATTTTGTAGTAACCAAATAATAGTATGAGTATGCGCTATTTTGTTGTCGCTTTGTTTTTAGGGTGTGGATATTTGCTTAACGCACAATCGTTCTATGATTTAAATACCATTCAGGATATACGCATATATTTCGGCTATGCCGATTGGGATAGCCGGCTTGATACCTCTTATGCCGGTGCGCAGGAGTATATCATGGCAGATTCGGTAGTTATAAATGGAACCGTATTCACTAACTGTGGAGTGCGCTACAAGGGCAATAGCTCGTATGATGGTAACCGTGCTAAAAATCCGTTGCACATTAAGTTAGATGAATACATTAATCAGGATTATCAGGGCTACGAAGATATTAAACTGGGCAATGGCTATAGCGATAACTCTATGATACGCGAGCCCCTGGCTTATGATATACTGCGCAAATACATGGATGCGCCCCAAAGTAATTTTGCACGGGTGTATATCAATGGAAGCTACTATGGCGTTATGAATAATACCGAAAGTATCGATAGCCGCTTTTTGTTGGATAAATACTACAGCAGCAAATACCCTTTTTTTAAATGTAATCCTCCGGGCTCTAGTCCTGGCTCAGGCAATGGCTCTAATCTGGAGTATAACGGCGCTATAGTTTCTAATTACGATACCAAATATGAGTTGAAGTCCGATACCGGCTGGTCTGCTTTATTTCAATTGTGCGATACACTCAATAACCATTTCGCATCGTTCAATTCTATAGCCGATGTCGACCGCTTTCTCTGGATGCTGGCCTACAACAACGCGCTGGTAAATTTAGATAGCTACAGCGGTGCCTTCCGTCAAAACTACTACCTATACCGCAACCATGCCGGCCAATGGATACCTACTGTATGGGACCTTAATATGGCCTTCGGTGGTTTTAGTATAGCCGGTGGGGTAACCTCTAATCTTACACCCACTACCATGCAAACCATGTCGTACACTTTGCATAAAACTGAAACCGCTTGGCCGCTAATCAATAAACTGCTGAACGATGCTTTTTACGCAAAGCAATATTACGCCCACCTGCGCACTATCAATGCCGAAAATTTTGCGAATGCCGATTATAAAGTCTTGGCTGGTTCATTGCATGCATTGGTAGATACAGCCGTGCAGGCAGATGTAAACTACCTGGGCAGCTATGCCGATTTTCAGAACTCTTTAAGCACAAACACTACAGTAACCATTACAGGCGGGCAATGCCCTGGCCTATATCCATTAATGGATGGACGTGCATCTTATCTGTCTAACGTTTTATCATCTGCTCCTCCTGTTATATCCAATGTTAGTGCTGGTTCTGTAAATACTTATTCCGGCACCACTACTATCACAGCAGAGGTTACAGGTGGCACCGCTGTTTATTTATGCTACCGGTATTCTAAGGCCGATAGGTTTACACGGGTTAGCATGTTGGATGATGGTACGCACGGCGACGGTGGCGCGGGAGATAATGTATTTGGCGCCGACCTTCCTTTAAACTCATTAAGCGTGCAGTACTACATATATGCCGAGAATGCAAACACCGGTGTTTTTTCACCAGAGCGTGCAGAGTATGAATTCTATTCTATAACTCCATCTGTTACTGCCGCCCAGCCACCACAAATTGTGCTGAACGAAGTAGCGGCTAATAATAACGCAGGTATTGAAAATGAGAATGGCAAGTTTAAAGATTGGATAGAAGTGTACAACAACACCGGTCAAACACTTAGCTTGTCGGGTTTGTATCTAACTGACGATGCCGCCGATTTAACCAAATGGAATTTCCCGGGCAAGTCATTAATCAAACCCTACGAGCATCTGCTTATATGGGCCGATGATTTGGATAAAACTTACCTCGATCTGCACACTAATTTTAATCTGAGTGGCTTTGGCGATGCAGTAATGCTAACAGATGGCAACACAATTATTGATAGCGTTTCGTTTGGTAGCCAGGCAGTTAATAAAGGTATTGCGCGCTGTGCTGATGCCACGGGTAGTTTTGCCCCGGTTATCGTGTTAACCCCACGTGCCGTTAACGACTGCAGCACAGCTATTAGCGATTTAACTTCCCTTAACTGCTTGTTGTATCCAAACCCGGCCACTACTACCGTTATAGTAAGTAGTGATGCAGTTGTGCAGAGTGTGGAGGTATATGCTTTAAGCGGCGAGCTGGTTTTGGCGGCTACAAATGCAGTACTTAATATTGAAACGTTAGCTGCGGGTGCTTACCTGGTTAAAGTAAATACTACCAGTGGAATCTGGCGAAGGAGGCTGGTAAAGTTGTAACCAAGCAATTGTACAGGCTAAAAGCTGTTTAAACATCAATTCACCGCAACAAAAAACCCATATACCGCAATTAGTTTATACAGCAACTTTAAAGTGTATCCTTTGTATTGCGAAAGCAGTAATAAATTATACAACGTTGTTTGAATAAAGTATTGAATGTTTTTTTAGATATAATAGTGTGATGGAGATAAAGGCCGGTACGGGGGTGCCGGCCTTTTAATCGCACTTTACAATAATTAGCATAGTCAGGGAGTTTAATAGTGTGATAGAGAAAAGCTGGTGCGGGGGTGCCAGCTTTTCATTTTTCTCCTCATAAAATATACTGTTTACCGATAAAAGGCAAACAGTAGAAAGTGATTACCCATCTTTATAGTATCAATTTATTCAGACTTTTAAAACACAGCAAAATGAGTAAGCCAAGAGGACTAGAAGTAATAAAAATAATCCCATGAGATAACCTTATAGGTTACATATGAAAAGGCGCCAGGACGGCGCTTTTTCTATTTTATGCCGGTTCTAGCCGGCATTTGCATTTTAACCGGTCTGTTTCCTCTCGTGTGCTTTTATAAGCCCTGCGTACCACAATACACCTACAACGTAAAAAGCTACCGTAATAAAAATAATGTTGCTATAAGTAACTCCGGCCTCGCGCAATACAGAAAATATTTTGGCACTGATAAACCAGCAGCCGCTCCATATCGAGGCATTAATAGCCGAAATCATCTCCCGGTTGCGCTCGCCCACATAGTTCATAGTTAATTCACTGGTCATTGGGCCGGCCATATTCATAAGCGGCTGCCGCAGGGTAAAGGTAACAACTGCTACAGCTAGCCCTATTGTAGTATGGTTATACCACTCGGTAGTTGCCATTAAGAAAAGGAAAATCACTGCCAGCGATTGCATTAAGGTAATAGCCACCTGGTAGCCAAAGCGCCGCTTAATTTCCGGTATAGCCAGTGCAGATATGGCCACCAGGGTAAATGTCACCGAGTTCATCAGCGAAAACGTCGGCGCTTCCATGCCATGCACATCGTGAAAGAAAAGATTGATGACCGGTATGGTAAAACCTGCGCCAAGTGCAATTATAAAAGTAGGTATCACCGCCTGTACAATCAACTTCCAGTCATAATCCGAATGGAAATTGCTGATGGGCACTCTCGTGCCCAGGTTTTCAGTATCCGGCAATAGTTTTATAAACCAGATGCCTAACAGGCCCACGGCCGAGTAAAAAATAAGCAATACTTCGGGGCTGAAAAAACTACTAACCAGCGGCAGCACAAAACTGAAGATGCCTACTATTATGGTAGTAATATTGCCGGCAGAGAAAAACAGCGCAATGCTTTCTGTTTCATGCTCCCGGTTACCGTTTAGCAGTATGTAAGGCATTACCAGTATTTGCAGCAGCGCAAAAGCAATACCCCACAGCGACATCAGTATCCGTATAAACTCTGTATTGTGCGTGTGTATGCCAAAAATAAGCAGGAGGGCTACAATAGGAGAGGAGATGGCCCCAGCCATCATAAACGGCTTTAAACGCTTTCCCTTGGCTATCAGCGCCAGTGGCACCGAGCAAAGCAATACGGTTAAATACCGGTTGCCTATCATGCTCGCTATTTCAAAATCTTTAAACCCATGGTCCAGCATCTGGTAGTTAAGCAACATGGTAAACGCCGAGTTGATTAACTGCAAAAACACATCCGCCATCATCAGGTTGATGATTGGGCGGGGGATAGATAAATATTTTGAGAGCGCGGCTTTCACAGATGCAAGATTGCA
>DATGXP010000711.1:0-3588 GCA_035298845.1 Chitinophagales bacterium | reverse complement strand
TAAGCCCCATTCTAAAATCGTCAGCATCATTATTGCCGTGCCGCGAAAAGCCAATATATGTTTTTGCATCAGCACCATTAAACAGCGTTGCACCGGCCCAATTGCTGCTGTCTGTTGGAAACTCATATACTTTTAGGGCGGATGCGTTTATATCCAGGCTGTTAAGATCGTGCTGGTAAATGGTAGTTACCTCAGGATTACAACAAGGACTGACGCTATACAGGAATCTTGAATTGGGGCTAAAACAGTTGCCTCCTCTATATATAAACTGATTTGTTGGAGTGAGGGCACCGGTACTCTTGTTAAAGTCAAAAATCATTGTTCCGCCGGTTATAGGCGGGTTTTTGGTAAAACTGTTAACAGCTAATCTTTTGCCATTAGGAGAGCTGTATAAACTAAAAACTCTAAGGTTGGCAGGGTGATATATTGAATGTAGTTGTATTGTGGCGCTGGAATCAATGGTCATAATGTTGAGCGTGGAATCGTCTATTACAGTAATTATCCAGTTTTGTGTGCCGTTGCACCCTGGTATAATAGCAACTTTGCCAAATGGAATGCGCTGGTCTGTCTTGCCGGCAACAGGTAAGAGAATACTTTTTTTACCGGGCAGCACATAAGGTATGCCGTTGTTATTTCCAATAATGCTATATGCTATAGTGTCGTGCCAGGCCGTATGTATGTTGCCGTTATAAAACCAGGGAGTATGCATGAAGCAATGCATATTAACATGACCGGGTACCGGGAACATATAGGCCGAAAGCCCATACCCCAAGGTATCAACGGCGTTCCATGCAGAATCCAGTACTTCGTGCAAATTATTATTCACCCAATTTATGGTAACAAAGTCGTTGCCGTGTCCATCGCCCCGTGTAAAACTCTGGTAATAGGTACATAGAGGCCAGTCCTGGTTATCGCGCCGGTGGCTAACAGCCACTGCGTTGCCGGTACTAAAGTCGAGAAAGTTTAAACCGGAATTCAGTTTGTTCCGGTCGCATGTGTTGGGGTAACACGCAGTAATAAAAACAGTTTGGCTTTTGGTGTACACAACACCGGTAATATTATGTGTTGCAGTTAAAGTAACCGGGTATTGCCCCGCGGCTATGTAGGTAGTTACTACTGTATCACCGGTGGCAGTATTTCCGTTGCCAAAATTCCAGGTGTATGTAAAATCTGTACCACCCAATGCACCAAAGCCCATTGCGCGGCCAATGCAGCCGTTAAAATTAGAACAGTTAAAATCAGCAAAGTTGTGGCTAAGGTCAATGCACTGTACGCCTGTTTTCAGCAGGTTTGCCGGCGATACCAGCAAATGCCGGTATGCATTAATTGCCGTGTGCATGCGGTTATTTTGTCCCGTTGTGAAGGAGTTGCGGCATAGGTCATTGGTATAGTCCATGTAATTTTGAACCATAATAGGTGTACTGCTGTTACAACTTAACGGCGCAGGTTGAGGGCATCCAAAATTGCCGGTAGTGGGCGGTGTGTCGCAAATCCAATCGCCGGTTACAGTGCAAGCCGGAACCAAAGGGTTGATATTCGTGGTATCGCAACCACCCTGAAAGGTATGATATAAATCTAGGTAGTGGCCTACCTCGTGCGTAAGTACATGTCCCAGATTATAATTGCTTAATAAAGGGCAACCCGCACAAAAGTTATTGGAACCAAAAACATTGGCTTGCACCACTATGCCATCGGTAAGGTCGTTGCCCCCGGGGAAAAAGGCGTAACCCGCAACACCCTGGGGGGAGAGATTATTCACCACAAAAATACGCAGATAGTTTTTCGATGATAGTGTGCTGAGTTGTTTTAGTTGTATGTCCTGTGTAGCAATATCAAGGTTGGTAAGCGGACTGTTTATACGAAATACCCCCGCCGAGTCTCCGGCTGCCGGAGTAAAGAAAGTTGCGTCAACCACATTGCGATTTGCGTAACAAAATGAAATTCCATAGGACAGAAAATCCTCGTTCAATTGATCTATTTGGCTCTGTATGGCCTGCATACTTATGTTAGATGCAGTCGCCCCATCATGCACTATATATATCACAACCGGTATTGTAATAACTCCATCTGTAAGCGAACGATGGCTGCGTTGCGGCTTATCAAGCCCTTTATTTACATGCTCCGAAAAAAGCATATCCATTTGCAGCCGTTTTGTTGCAAGAGTAACATCCTTTGCGCAGGCCTGTTTCCACAGTTCATCGGTATAACATGGTTGGCTAAAGTAGTTATTGCCTTGCGTCATGCCAGCCACAGGCATACTAATAGCAATGAGCAGAATGTATAGTGTTTTCATGCCCGCGGGTTTGGTTCAGCTTAAAGGTATAAAATAAATACTCGCAACCAATTATACTAAAGCAGCAAAAGGGATTTATATATTAAATACTTCCCCTACATCCAGCAATTTTAAATCACCGTTAATCTTCTTCTCTGCATCCAGTTGTTTAAGTGTTCGGTAAGGTTCGCCCAATGGTTCATCGGCAAGGTCAAAAGTTCCGTAGTGCATGGGTATAAAGGTTTTTGCCTTTAGGTCGTGAAATATTTGCACGGCTTCATGCGGGTTAGTGTGTACATCCTTCATCATGAAGGCAGGGTGATAAGCCCCTACACCTATCATGGCAATATCTATGTTGGGGAACATCTCGCCAATTTGTTTGGGGTAGCTGCAATAACCCGAGTCGCCGTTAAAGAAAATATTAAGGCCATCGGCCTCTATCATAAAGCTGCCATACAGAGTTTGGTTAATATCATTCATAAACCGGTTGCTCCAGTGTTGTGTTGGCAGAAAGGTTATGCGCAGCTTACTATCTGGCAGATTGAATTGCTGATACCATCCCGCTTCCTGAAATTTCAATCCGCTAACCCAGCCTGCCACCAGCTTACCGGTGTTAAGCGATGTGAGCAATGTAGCATTGGGGTTTTGAGCAAATATCTTCTGCAAAGATGATTTATCGCAGTGGTCGCGGTGCGCGTGCGATAGCATCACATAGTCTATATTAGTAAAATCGCTGACTGCACAAGGCAACTCAGAGAACCTGGGCACTATACCCGATATGCGGCCAAACACAGGATCAATCAGAATACGTTTTCCCTTTAACTGCAAAAAGAAACTGGCATGCCCCAGCCACACTACACAATCACCTTTCTGTTTTAAGAAGGCATTGCCCTTCTGTACTTTCAGGCGCCACTTATCGTTCTTCTTTTCTTCAGCCTTATCGTTACCCCCTAGCTTCCAGCGCACGGCTTTCATAAATCCACCGGTAAAACGCTTTTTAGGATCTATAAACCGGCCTTTCGCCACCGGGTTACCTTTCCAGCCCTTAAGTATTGTCTTCAGCTCCGGGTTATTTGCAAACTTTATTTCTGCCATTATACTATTACGATTTAAACGGCTGGATATTTTTGCCGTATGCCCCGCAATATACTCACACTTCTTATTTCGCTTTGCACTATCGCCGTATTTGCACAACAGGTAAAATACGATGAGTGGCAAAACCTGACTACCAGCGGCAAGCTGCCTGCCCAATGCCAAATACAGCACAGCAACAATAACCTCGATTTGGTGCGCTACCACAATAAATACTACTTAGC
>DATGXP010000710.1:0-8155 GCA_035298845.1 Chitinophagales bacterium | reverse complement strand
GATTTAGCCGGTATGCTGTTCGATTCGTTGCGCAACAAAATTATGACCTTGCCCGATGATGTTATTGTGTATCCGGCGCACGGTGCGGGTTCATCTTGCGGCAAAAGCATGAGCAAAGAAACCTTCGACACGCTTGGGCATCAAAAACAAGTGAACTATGCGCTGCAAAATATTACGAGGGATGAATTTATTAAGCAGGTAACCGAGGGGCTTTTACCTCCACCTCAGTATTTTTCTAAAAACGCCCTGCTGAACAAACAAGGGGCGGGCAATATGGATGAAGTGTATGAACATGCACTGCGCAAATTATCTGCAGTAGAATTTGAAGCGGCCGCACAGGAAACCAACGCGCTGGTACTAGATACCCGCGATGCACAGGTTTTTTGCAAAGCATTTATTCCGGGTTCAGTTAACATAGGTTTGAACGGCCAGTTTGCCGTATGGGTAGGCACGCTCATTACAGATTTAAACCAGCCCATTTTATTGGTGTGCGACGAAGGCAAGGCCGAGGAGTGCATTATGCGTCTGGCGCGGGTGGGTTACGATAATACATTGGGTTACCTCGATGGAGGCATAGCGGCCTGGCAGGCTGCAGGCAAACAGGTGGATACTATAGAATCAGTTAGTGCAGAGGGGTTTGCTGCTAAGTATACCAGCGATACTAATGTGCTGGATGTGCGCCGCCCCGCCGAGTTTGAAACAGAGCATGTAGCCGGTGCCGAAAACAAACCACTCGATTTTATCAACGACTGGACAAACGAAGCCGACCGTAATAAAACTTATTTTATACATTGTGCCGGTGGTTACCGCAGTATGGTAGCCGCCTCTATTTTAAAAGCACGGGGTTTCGAAAATATTGTAGAGGTAGCCGGTGGATATGGCGCCATTGCAAAAACGGCGGTTCCCAAAACAGATCTTATACACGCAAAATAAAAGACTTAGCATGAAGAATTTAATGATTGTTTTTTTCTCCGTATTGGTGTTTGCTTCCTGCAACGGGCAAACTGCCGGCTTCAAAAATCTTAACCCTACACAATTTGATAAAGGTATTAACCAGACCAACGCACAGATTGTAGATGTGCGCACGCCCGAGGAATATACCAGCAAACATATTTCGGCAGCCAAAAACATCAATATCAATGATGCCAATTTCGAAAAACAACTGTTGGCCTTGGATAAAGAGAAACCGCTTTACCTGTACTGCCTGGCCGGTGGCCGCAGCAAAAAGGCCGCTGAGTTTGCCGTTAACAACGGATTTAAAGAAGTATATAACCTCGAGTTTGGTATCAACTCGTGGATTAGTGAAGATAAGCACGTAGTAAGCGGCAACGGTGCGCCTGTGCAGGCGGGTGCTATAGGTATGAGCTTTGAAGATTACCTGGCCCATTTAAAAGCTGCCCAAAAACTGGTACTGGTAGATTTTAATGCCGTATGGTGTGGCCCCTGCAAGCAACTTAAGCCAATAGTAAAAAAGGTAGAAAAGAGGAACGCCGATAAATTGGAAGTGTTTGAAATTGACGTGGACAAAAATTCAACCGTAGCCAATACTATGAACGTGCGGGCTATCCCTTTGCTAATTCTTTATAAGGGCGGCAAAGAAGTTTGGCGCAACATGGGCATGACAGACGAAAGCACCATACAGGACAAAGTAACTGAGTTTTCTAAATAGTGCAGGGTTGTAATGCCACAACATTTCAATATTACAGTTAAAGGTAAAGTACAGGGTGTTTTTTACCGTGCATCAACTAAACAAATGGCCGACCTGCTCGGTATAAAAGGCTTTGTGCAGAATGAACCTAACGGCAATGTTTATATAGAAGCAGAGGGCGACGATGAACTGCTGGTTAAATTTGTGCAATGGTGCCAGCACGGTCCCGAAAACGCCCTGGTAGAGCACGTATCTGTAACCGATGGTTCGGTGCTGCAATTCGATAGTTTTGAGATAAGGCGCTGATGTTCCTACTTCCGTTTTTGCCATGCAATTCAGGCTAAAGAAATCTCCTTTACAATTACTTAATGCTTTTAATTCGGCACATAGATGTAATTAGCTGTATCTTTACACTAACTAAAACAATACACTATGGAACCTAATCTGCCGTTAATTGTTTTTGGTATTATAGCAGCTATTGCCCTGGTAGCATTCTTGGTTTATCAAAACCTGAAAGACAAAAAGCAACTGGAAGAAGAAATGGATAAGCCGGTGAGCAAGCCTCACGATGTAGAGGACGAAGAGCGGATATAGCACGCATTTAGTATAAAAACGTAATATGGGTTGTTCCGCCTTGAAAGGTTTGCGAATAATATATACGTTTGTTTGAATGAAAACCATACTTGCTTGCTGTCTGTTTATAGCCGCCTGTTTAGCAGGCCATGCCCAGGAAGACACCACTGCTGCTAAATTGAGAGTTTACAAAGGATATTATACCCAGGGTCTTATAGATAGCCAGGAATACGCTATGCTCAAGGCTAAGTTGCTGGGTATAGAACCGAAGTATGTGGTGATTGAGCAGCCACGCAAAAAAAAGACTATCGATTCGGTCCTTTATTATGATTTAACCAAACCCGAAAAAATTTTGCCGGCGGGGCTTTACATGAGCATGGAAGAAATTAAAGCAAGGCGCCCGTCTTTAAAATGTCCGGTTATTGTAAAAGCCCGTAATAATTACGACTATCAAAACGGGGTAGGAGGCAACGCTATGATTATAAACGATGGCGAATGTATATCCAAAAATAAGCTGAAGCTGGATGTATGGATTTATTCAACCGGTGTAAAATGTTATGCCAACCTCGACCATTTTAAAATGCAGCCTTTTTATAACCCTATCATTACTATGGGCCGGTTTTTGGCGTTTTATAAAAACGAGACCAACGAAACTTTCGAGGCGGCAAGTAACTGGGGCGGCTATATAGCCGCCGAAATTGCCATGGCTACCGGGCACGATTACAAGAAACTATATGTAATTGATGTAAATGCGGCTATGCTCGAACCGGTTACTGACGAATACATGGAAAAGGTGTTAAAAGATTTTCCCGCCCTATATAAGCGGTACGTGGCTGAGCCATCTAAGTCAACCGTTGTTTGGGCAAAGTATCTGCAGGAAGCAAATGAGCTGAGCCCGAAATAATGCTATCGGCTTTACAGGCGGCCGTTTTCCTGATGCTACCACCCCGGTCACTACGCTTCACTACCCAAAATTAACGCTTCAATATTTTATTTCTTAAAACATTGACAAGTCGAAATGCTTAGTGTAATTTAGTTGTGCAAAAGGCCGGAAGGCTTTTTGTCCCCCAACAGGCATTATGGATTGTTTAAAACTGCGGATATGAACCCTGCTTACATTATACTCGTTATTCCGTTCTTCTTTTTAGCCATGGGTGTAGAGTGGCTATATGGCTACAGCCGCAAACAGGAGTGGTACCGCCTCAATGATTCTGTAAACAATTTAATTGTCGGCCTTGGCCAGCAGCTATGGAGCCTGCTCACCAAGGCTTTTTTATTGGGTGTGTATGTGGTTATTTACGATAACTACGCTCCCTATAAAATACCCGCCAACTGGTGGAGTTTTGTATTGTGCCTTATCGCCTTCGATTTCTTTTTTTACTGGGCACACCGCTGGGGCCACGAAATGAATGTGTTTTGGGCCGCTCACTCTGTTCACCACCAAAGCGAGGAGTATAACCTGAGTGTGGCCCTGCGCCAGTCGTGGTTTCACAATATACTGGCCTTCGCCATTTTCCTGCCCATCCCTTTAATGGGTTTCGACCCTAAAATATTTGGACTTGCCGCTGTGGTGCAAACCCTCTACCAATTCCCTATTCACACCAAGGCAGTCTACAAATTTCATCCCTGGATAGAATATTGGTTCAATACTCCATCGCACCACCGCGTGCACCATGCCACCAACCCCGAGTACATAGACAAGAACCACGCGGGTGTATTTATGATTTGGGACCGTATGTTCGGCACTTTTGTAGAGGAGAAGGATGACAAACAGATTTATTACGGCATTACTACACAGTTAAAAAGCTGGAACCCGGTTTGGGCCAATACCCAGTATTTTGTAGAGATGGGCCAAAAAATGCGCAGTATGAAATGGGTAGATAAATTCAGGATGATATTTGCTGCCCCGGGTTGGTTGCCCGATTATATGGGTGGCAAGCAGCCCATACCCGACCCTGCTAAAACACACGTGGTAAAGTATAATGCCGATACAAATATTTATTTCAAAATATATGTGGTGCTGCAGTATTTTGTAATGCTGGGCGGTGCCGTTTTGTATATGATTCATTTTAAGGAGATAAGCCTGTTTTACAAGGTGGTATTCTTCCTGCTTATTCTGCTTACCATGCTTATTTCAGGTGCTATTTTCGAAAACAAGCGCTGGGTGGTATATGCCGAGTATGCCCGGTTGGCCCTGGTCATGATTTGCCTTAATACCTTCTACTATTTCTGGTATCTCAACTGGTTTAACTTTACCATTATAGTTTCTTCTATTGCTTTTACCGCCTGCGTGGTTTTCTTTACCTGGTCGTATTTTAGCAGTAGCCAGAAAGCCGCCTTACAACAGGTAGGCGAGTAGTTTTGTCCCGCTTTTATCCACACCGGGCAATAAAATATTTCCTGGTTGCAAATGCCAAAAAAGTGCATATTCGCGTTCTCCATGTAGCCGCCGGTTTGCTGGAGCAAAAAACGTTCTGAATTAATTATACCCTTTAAAACAAAAAAAAACTAGTATGAAAAAACTGTTGGCAGCCATTCTGATGCTTGGCTTTGCATATTCAGGCTTTAGCGCAGAAAGCCAGGGAGTTCTCGATTTCAGAAACATCTTCTGGGGTACACCTGTAGATTCTGTATGGAGAGATGGTAAAAAACTTGAGTTTGTAAAAGACCGCAACTCGCTTATTAAGAATGCATACTACCTGCAGGGCGACGACCAGATGCTGGGTGCTGTTAAGCTTGACCGTGTACTTTATATATTCAATGATGAGAACCGTTTTTACAAAGTGTTTTTGCAAGGTAGCCTTGAACAGGCCGAACAAATGCGTTTTATTCTTACCTACAAGTTCGGAGATTTCCGTAACGAGAGCTATGTAGACGACAGCCACATCATGCAATGGTTGGTTAAAGACGTAACCTTCACGCTGAAAGAAATAAGCAAAGCCCGCTTTGAGCTGACTATCGAAAGTAGCTGGCAGGCAAGCGAAGACTACAAGAAGAACACCAGTGTAGACGACTTTTAATCCAACACCACATCAACCAAATAGAAAATCCCTGCGCCAGTCGCGGGGATTTTTTGTTGGTGCTTCCACCTAAACTTCCGAAGTTTTAAGGGCTATCATTTCTGGATTAACTTCCGTATCTAATCTTCGGAAGTTTTTTTGCCGGCCCATGTTAACCATGATTAACGCAGTATTAACCCCATAAGGCGGTGTAATAACGTTCTATAACACCATATTTGATGCTCTAAATTTTATTTTTGCCCCCTCAATAAAAAAGTGAATGGAGAATAACGAAGAAAAACTGCCTCAATACTCATTTCGCCAGCAAAAAAGCACTAATCCTTACGCCCCCTTTATTTATGCGCTGGTGCTCTCGTTTGGCGTGCTGCTTGGTTTTGTAGTAAACACCCTTACCGGCGGCAAGCAAGCCGTGATGAGCTCCAGGTACGATAAAATAGAGGATATATTAAACTATATAGACCAGAAATATGTAGACACCATTAACCGAACCCAGCTAATGGATAAAACCATTAACGAAATGTTGGCCAACCTTGACCCCCACTCGGTATACATACCGGCACAGGATGTAAGCGAAGCTAACGAAGGGCTGGAGGGTAACTTTGAGGGTATCGGCATTGAGTTCTTTATTGTGCAGGATACTATTACTGTGGTTACCGCTATTTCGGGTGGGCCGTCAGAGATGGTAGGCATAAAGGCCGGCGACCGGATTATTAAAATAAATGATAGCACAGTAGCCGGTATCAAAATAAAGGATACCGATGTTAAGCACCGCCTGCGCGGCCCTAAAGGCACTAAGGTAAAAGTATCGGTGCTGCGCGCCGGCGCACCTAAACTGTTAGACTATTCTATTTCGCGCGACAAAATTCCTTTGTATAGCATAGATGCTTCTTATATGATAGGCACCGATATCGGTTATATCCGTATCAGCCAGTTTGGCGCTACTACACACCAGGAGTTTGTAGAAAAACTGCGCAACCTGGAAGAAGAGGGAATGAAGAAACTGATAATAGACCTGCGCGGCAACCCCGGCGGTTATCTGCAGGCCGCCACATCTATTGCCGATGAGTTAATTGCCGGCGACAAAACCATTGTATATACCGATGGAAAAGCCTACGACCGTCAGGATTACAAGGCAAGTAAAGAGGGCATGTTTGAAAAAGGCCCATTGGTAGTTCTTATCGACCAGGGCTCGGCATCAGCCAGCGAAATTCTTTCGGGTGCCATACAGGATATGGACCGCGGAACCGTAATAGGCCGCACATCGTTTGGTAAAGGACTGGTGCAGGAGCAATACGACCTGCCCGATAACTCCGCTATCCGCCTTACTGTGGCAAGATATTACACGCCTTCGGGCCGCAGCATTCAGCGCTCTTATGCCAAAGGCTCAGAGGAATACTACAACGAAATTTACGACCGCTACGCCCGCGGCGAGTTTGTGCACGAGGATAGCATGAGTAGTAAAGACACGGTGATATACAAAACAAGCAAAGGCCGTATAGTGTATGGCGGCGGCGGCATACGCCCCGATATTTTTGTGCCGATTGATACTTCGGCCGATAACGATTACTTCTATGCCGTTCGCGCCTTTATCCCCGAGTTTGTATACAAATACTCATCGCGCAATGCCGATCAATTAGAAAAGTATAAAACAGTGAACGATTTCAAGAACGGCTTTACGGTTTCTCCCGCGCTTGTAAATGAGTTTTACCAGTATGCACAAACCGCGGGCCTTAAGCGCAACGAGGTGAAGGAAAAGAAAGTTGAAGAGAAGGTGAAACTAAACCTGAAGGCCTTTTTTGCCAAGCAGATATGGCGTATGGATGGCTACTACAACATAACCAACTCAGATGATAAGGTGATTACTAAAGCAGTAGAAACGCTGAAGTAAATTTTCATTACTTGATAATTAATCGAAGTAGTGCAGAGGAACAGTTGATTTTGTAGCCGTATATTAACCCGTTACTGGTGCAGCTACGATTTTAACTCTTTCATTTTCGGCGGCCCTTTCGCCCCTTATGAAAACGCCGTTAAAAATTTTACTCGGAGCCAGGCAAGAGATGAAAAAACTGTTTGAGGCCAACACACAATAATCGATAATGCACCAACTGGTTTGCCGAGTTTTTTTTCATGCGCGGGGGGAGGAAATTTTAGGCAGTTTTCATACAGGGCTTGAGTTTTTGCTCCACTTTTTGGTCAAGCAAAAAGTGGATAGCCAAATTCGTAGCTGTTAAGTCCAACCAATCTAGGGACTTATGGATTGTATGACTTACTTCAAACCAGCCACCTGGCTGCCCGTAAGCGCACCAAACCCACCGGTTAGCCCGCCAATTAACCCCGTAAATAAATACAGGCCTATAGTGCTGCCTTGTGTAATTGCTTTCAGCAGCACAGCTACTTTGTTCGCAAGTATATTGTCGTTAGCCGATGAGAGTGTAAAAGCATACGCAACCCATAACAAGAAGATAGCTAAAAAACCGGAGGCAAAAGCCATCCAGCCGCTTTGTTTAATCAGTAGTGCTACCACAAATGCTACCGGTGCTATTATCCACCAGGGTAAAAAAAGTTGCAGGATACCAGCTAAAGCAGCAATAAGCAAAATGGATAAAATGAAGTTCTTCATAAACTTTATTTACTGTTTGGGTTTGTAAGTAGATATAAATAGTTTCTTGCTGCCTAGCTCTTCACCGGTCTTAATAAAGTTGGCCTCGTAGTAATTGCCCTCGGCCCATGTCTTCACCATGTTGTCGTAATACTTACTGCCGGGGTTACCCGATTGTCCGCCCGGGTAAACCACATAGCCTTTCATAGCGCCTTCATCTACTATCATTCGCCAGCTGGGGCCGTGCGTAGAGTTGGTAGCGTTTATTATGCCCCGGTTGCCACCATTGTAAACGTTCAGGCTGCTAAAGGCATC
>DATGXP010000709.1:0-2632 GCA_035298845.1 Chitinophagales bacterium | reverse complement strand
AGGGTTTTCAGGATAAGCGGGTGTCTTAACGGTGTCGATAGGTGCCATGGTACTCTGTTCTTCTGCTTTTTTTTCTTTTTGGTTGCACGCAGACAATACTGAAGCAAACAAAACTAGGGTTAATAAAAATGGTTTGGTAATACGATTCATAAAGTAGGGTTGATTTAGTTGGTATATTATGGTTAAGCCAGTTTCAAATTTTCGAGAGCATCTAAAAACTTCTTTTCTGTTTTCTCCAGATTAAGGCTGCTGCGGCCACCTGCTGCATTGCGGTGCCCGCCACCTTCAAAATACGTGCGCGCAAAAGTATTTACATCTACCTCACCGCGCGAGCGGAACGAGATTTTAACCTTATCGGGTTCCTCGCTAAAATAAGCGCACACCTGCACGCCTTCTATTTTAAAAGGATAGTTAACCAAACTCTCGCTATCGCCTGCCTGCAAATTAAATTTTTTTATTTCTGCCTGAGTAACCAATATATAGGCCACTGTGCCATTCTTTACCAATTTTAACTTCTCGTGCAGGCAGTAGCCAAAAAAGCGCAGCCGTGTTTCGCGAAAAACGTTGTTTACCCTATCGCTTACATAATCGGGGCGGGCCCCTTTACCTACCAATACCGAAGCCACGCTAAGGGCATTGGCCGTAGTATTATTAAACTGAAAAAAACCATTATCGGTACACAGACCTGTAAACAGGTTCTCGGCCATACGCTGGTCCATTAAATCCTGGTAACCCAGGTCGGCTATCAGGTCACACAGCATTTCAGATGTAGCGCAGTAAGTTACGTCGCTAAACAACAACAATGCAAAATCTTCGGGCTGCTGGTGGTGGTCTATTACAATTTTGGGGGCCGCGGCTTTTTTCAGTACCTCGCCTAAACCTTCAAGACGCGATAGAGCATTAAAGTCGAGGCAAAAAATATAGTCGGCGCTCTTTATTTTGGCTTCGCACAATTTGCGGCCCATTTCGCTTTCGTGTATCAAAAGCTCATCGGTGCCATGTATCCATTTCAGGTTTTGGGTAAAGGGGTTGGGCGATACAAATGTAGCCTCGTGCCCCAGCTTCTCCAGAAAGAATTTCCAGGCCAGCGACGAACCTAGCGCATCTCCATCAGGATTGCGGTGGGTTACAATCACCATTTTTTTAGGCGACGAAAGAATTTCTTTTAGCTGAGCAACTTTCTCTTCTGCAAATTTCATTGGGTGGCGAAGGTAATTTAAAATGTGAAGTAGGAAAGATGCCCCCACATCACCCTAAATAGCTCCAACACTAAGGACATTAACAACCAACAAAAGGCTAAATAATCATAAAAAAGGGCAACAACTTTCGCTGTTGCCCGCGCTTCAGAGCAAGCTCCTTTTACATAGCCTGTCTGACGGTTTGGCACCTGCTGCAAATATAGCCGTAAATGGGGCTTTGGAAATGAAATGAGAGAAATTTTCGTTTCCTATTATAATTAAGTTAGATTCGCTCATTAATTTTAAACAACAATTTTTATGGCAACAGGAACAGTTAAGTTTTTCAACAACACAAAAGGGTTCGGATTTATTAAAGATAACGATGGCGACAAAGAATACTTTGTTCACGTATCTGGCCTTGTAAACGAAATCAAAGAAGGTGACAACGTTACCTTTGAATTACAGGAAGGCAAAAAAGGATTAAACGCAGTTAACGTTAAGGTAGCTTAACTATAATCATAGTTGAACTTTTGTAACTAACCCCGCCAATTGGCGGGGTTTGTCATTTATAGCAGGTGCCTATTTACTGTTACTTCTGGCCACCTCTTTCTTTAACTCATCCAGCAATTCAATCTGCCGTTTCTGAATTTCGAACAGGTTTTTCATATTCAGCTGCAGGTTCTTTATTTCCATTTCGGCTTTCAGGTTAATCAGGTAGTCGCTCTGCGCTCGCTGCCGGTCTTTATCCTCTTTGCGGTTCTGGCTCATCATAATAATAGGGGCCTGTATAGCAGCAATACATGATAGCACCAGGTTAAGAAGTATAAACGGATATGGGTCAAACGGTTTTTGAAGCAACACTATTGAGTTCAATAGTATCCACCCGGCCAGTATAGAGAAGAAGGTAATAATAAACGCCCAGCTGCCCCCAAACTCAGCCACTTTATCCGATAGTTTATCGCCCAGTGTTGCTTCTTTATCCTGGGCCTGCATCAGCACCTGGGTAAGCAACTCGTCATCGTCAATATTCTCAGCAAAAAAGTCGTTTATCTTCTCAATATCATTCTCGGTAGAATGTATCAGCCGGTGAAGGTTTTCGCGCCTGCTCATATTACAAATCGTTTTTAGAGAAGCTTAAAGGCAAAATATCTTTAACTGAGTTTATTGCATACACCTCGCCTTTATTACCGGTAAGTATAATCTCTATGGGTGCATCGAACCTCGTTTCATACTCCAGCAGGCGCTGGCGGCAAACACCGCAAGGGGCTACCGGGTGGCTTATAACCTGGTTTTTGCTTTCCACGGTAATAGCTATTTTTTTGATAGCTACCTGCGGATACAATGCCGAAGCAGCACTAAGCGCCGTACCCTCGGCACAAATACCTACCGGAAAGGCTGCATTCTCCTGGTTAGTGCCGGTTAAAATTTCTCCATTGGCAAGTAACACAGCCGCC
>DATGXP010000708.1:0-2880 GCA_035298845.1 Chitinophagales bacterium | reverse complement strand
GCATAGCGCGCCGAATACACGCCCGGCTCGCCGTTAAGCGCATCTATTATTAAGCCAGTATCTTCGGCAAAACAGGCTGTGTTGTACAGGCGCGAGAGGTATTCGGCCTTCTCCAGCGAGTTCTCCTCAATGGTTTCGTGGGTTTCGGGCAGTTCGGCGGTAAATCCTATATCTTTAAGCCCCGCTATTTCCAGTTTAGGAGAGGCAATGGATCTTACTTCATGCAGTTTGTGCTGGTTGCCGGTAGCAAATATCAGTTTCATGTTTTATGATTTTAAGCAGCTAAAATATTTTAATCTTTTGTTCGTAGCTGTATACCAATTGCTTAGTTTAGCGTTAACAAATTCACTCAAAACCACTCAACCATGTCATTGACCACGCCTATTTCTGCTATTATGACTGTAAGCCCTGTAGTTGCTAACCAGTTTCACAACTTTTCGCAGGTGCTGCGCCTGTTTACCGAGTTCCCAATACACCACTTGCCCATAGTAGGTGGCGTAGACAATAAGCTGATTGGCATAATAAGCTCTAACGATTTGCCAAAGGTTTTCCTTAACCTGTGCAACCGCCAGGATAAAATAACTATGGATCTGGATGCAATAGATAAAGCTATTAACCTGACAGATATAATGACTTCCAACCCTATTACTGTATCATCTACCGAACCTATAAGCGCCGCGGTAAAAATATTTGCCGATAAGAAATTTATGGCTTTGCCTGTGGTAGATAATGGCTTGCTGGTAGGCATTTTGTCGGCTAAAGATGTGTTGGGTTACATTGCAGACTAACGTTGAAAGCGCAGATTGTTACTTTTGCATAAGCCTTTAAAAACGGCTTGATCATTGTATTTATCTGTGTAATCAATTGTAAAATGTTATCATTTAACTCCATTCTTACTGTCACTTTTACCCTGTTTGCTATTATAGATATTGTGGGCAGTTTGCCGGCTATTATCGGTATTAAGCAAACGCATAAAAATTTCAGCCCGGTAATTGCCACACTGTGTGCGGGTGCGCTCATGGTGTTTTTTCTGTTTACCGGCGAAACCTTTTTGCGGTTGGTGGGTGTAGATGTGCGTTCGTTTGCACTGGCTGGTTCTATTGTAATATTTATAATAGCTATGGAGATGATATTGGGTATTAACCTGTTTAAAACCAGCACCGACGATGCACATGCCGGTAATTTTGTGCCGGTGGCTTTTCCTTTGATAGCGGGGTCAGGTACGCTTACTACTATTATATCGCTGCGCTCGGTGTATAGTGTTTCCGAAATACTGATAGGTATACTTATTAACCTGGTAATTGTGTTCCTGGTACTAATATCTATGAAATGGATAGAGGATAAGCTGGGCAAAACCGGGCTGGCTGCTATTAAAAAGTTTTTTGGTGTAATACTATTGGCTATTGCTATCAAAATTTTCAGCGCCTACATTAAGTTTTAACCCATCCTGCATCCACTCCTTAACTCATGGATAAAAAGAATATTAAGTTATACCTGATTGGCGCTATAGCTATGATGGCAATAGTGCTTACTGTGATTTTCAGGCAGAGTATTTTTGGTACTGCCCGCGAGCGGTTAACAGCACTAATAAAGGGTGACAAGAATATTACCGTACAGGGAGATACCGAAGCGATAAACAGCCGTGCGCTACTGGAAAAATACTTTAACGATTATGGTTACGAGGCTAAGTGGAGCGACACTTCGGCGGCGCAAAGCGCTTACCGCGATATGCTTATTGCCATGCTGAACCAGGCTGACAGCCTGGGGCTGGACCGTAACGATTACCACCAGGATTATTTGACCAAATTCGATTCGCTATCGCACCTGAGAAATTTTGATGCCAGCGCTTATGAAGAAGAAAACGAGCTGATATTTACCGATGCGGCCATTTCTTTTTTATACCATGTAGCTTATGGTAAAGAGATACCGCGCATAGCTTATAACGGTGTAAAATATAATATAGATACCGCGCGCATTGTGTCGGTGTTTGGGGGACTGATGGAGCACCACGACTGGCGCCGCGCTCTGGATAGCATAGAGCCGCAAGTGGCCCAATACAAGCTATTGAAAAGCGAGCTTAACCGGATGCAGACTTTTGTGCGCAACTACCCGCAAATAGACGCCATGATGGCGGCCGGTACCGATACCGGCAGAAGCATTACGATGATACGGCTGAAAGCTTTGGGATTGTTGACCGATACGCTCAGCAACGACTCGGTTACCGCACCCATGTTAAAAATAGCCGTAACGGGTTTTCAGCGGATGATAAGTATAGATACTACCGGAGTTGCTGATGCCAAAACAATTGCAATGCTTAATTTCCCTATATCGCAGCGCCTGCAGCAAATAAAGGAGAGCTTAAACTACTGGCGTTGGACAGGCCGCCTGAACGAGAAGGAATTTATACTGGTAAATATACCGGCAGCGCGCCTGCAGATTGTAAACCACGATAGCCTAAAGGATATGAGCATGCGGGTAATAGTGGGTAAAAAGAATACACAAACACCTTCTTTTACAGCCTACATTACCCGGGTAATTACCTACCCTTACTGGACAGTGCCGATAAGCATAGCCACCAAAGAAATGCTGCCTAAAATACGTAAACGTGTGAGTTACCTGGAGGATAATAACCTGCAGGTTATTAATAACAAAGGCAAGGAAGTGGACCCCGGTACAGTAAATTGGAACCGGTACTCAGAAAAGTACTTTCCCTTTACGCTGCGCCAAAGTACCGGTTGCGATAATGCGCTGGGTGTACTTAAGTTTGATTTAAACTCGCCTTATAGCGTTTACCTTCACGACACCAACCGCCGCGACTTGTTTGGCAAAAAAGACCGCTTTATGAGTCACGGCTGTGTGCGGGTAGAAAAACCCATGGAA
>DATGXP010000707.1:0-1625 GCA_035298845.1 Chitinophagales bacterium | reverse complement strand
AGCAGGTTACATTTTTACCATGTACCACATGATTCGTTTTCTGAAACAATTGCCTGACCCACGCAAAGGAACCATCTTGTTTTTGATATGTGGCATTGCGCTTACCAACAGCATGCGTATTGGTGGTTTAATTCTGCTTGCTTACCTCGGTATGTTTATGGGACTAGTGTGGCTGTGGCAAATGAAAAAAGACGGAACAAAACAAGCCTTTAGTTACGTAGGTAAGTATGCCAAATACTTTTTTGTAATTGCAGGCTGCAGTTATTTTCTGGGTATATTATTCTGGCCTTTCGGTATCAGTAAACCTTTTACCAACCCTCTGCTTGCACTGAAAGAGTTTACCAATTTCACCTTACTCACCTCGTACGAAATTTTCGAAGGTGTACGCACCTACATGGCTCAGGTGCCGTGGTACTATACCATTAAATACATTGGTATTACAGTGCCGATTGTGGCACTTGCAGGTATGGCATTAGGTGTGTTGCTTATTGTTTTTGTACGCAAAAAATACAACCTGTGGTTTGTACTCATGCTGCTATTTGTGGTAGCGTTTCCTGTAGGTTATGCTGCTTATAAAAGCTCTATGCTATACAACGGCTGGAGACACTTTCTGTTTGTGTACCCTCCGCTGGTAGCTATTGCCGCTACAGGATGGGATGCCTTGGCCAACCTGTTTAAAGTTACTGCGGTAAAAATAGCTGTAACCATTATGGTGTTAGCCGGTTTGGCTGAGCCTTTAGCATTTATGGTACGCAATCATCCGCATGAGTATGTCTATTTTAATCAATTGGTAGGGGGTATTAAAGGTGCTTATGGAAATTACGAAACCGACTACTACGGTAACTGCATTAAAGCAGCTACGGAATGGCTCATCAAAAATGAACCGGTGCTCAATAACAAACAGGTAATTGTGGCCATTAACAACGAGCCGCTCAATGCCAGCTACTACGGACAAAAATTCAGCGACAGTTTAGCTTTTGCCTGGACCCGCGAACAGGAGTGGTACAGATCTAATTGGGATTATGCCATTTACACCAGCCGCACTTTAACCCCTGAACAAATTCGCAGCGGGCAGTTTCCGCCAAAAGAGAGCATACATGTAATTGAAGTAGATGGCGTTCCTTTGGCCGCCATACTCAAGAAACAGAATGATTACATTCCCCGTGCTTTCGGTTATTTACAACGCAACCTGCCAGATTCTGCTATACCCTTGCTGGAGCAAGCTATTACATATAATCCCAAAAACGAAGAAGCCTACCGGTTATTGGGCAGCGCTTTAGTCAACACGCGGCAAGATGTAAAAGCCAAGGAGACATTAAATAAAGCTATTACTTTATTACCTGAAAATTATGAAGCATATGACCTTATGGGGTTGATTGATTTTAACAACCAGCGCTACAAAGAAGCCATAGAGTTATTCAAAAAAGCTTACGGGTTTAAAGTTAACTTCCCTTCAGCTTACTATCATGCAGCCATTTCTTACATGAATCTGGGACAATACCAGGATGCCGTAAAACATTTTGAGTTGTGTGTAGAAGAAAACGGAAATTTGGCCGAGGTTTACGTACCTATGGGACAAGCCTACCTGCTGGTGGGCGATTACAAAAAGGCCGTGGATGCTGAAA
>DATGXP010000706.1:0-3266 GCA_035298845.1 Chitinophagales bacterium | reverse complement strand
CTGCCTTAACCCCACCATTAGGTAATATCTTGGTAGCCGATTTGCCAAAACTATTGGTTGGCTGCAAGCCGTAACGTGTTTTGCCATCGCGCCAAAAAGAAGTTACAGAGGCCTGTCCTGCTATAAAGAAATCTACCTTGTTGAACTTAAAGAAACTCTGGCCCCATACCCCTGCTTTGTGCGTGGTTATAAAGTAATCGTAACCAAATTTGTCGCCCACGCCTATTATGCGGTTAGGGTTGTTTAAATCGTTTTGGGCTACGCTGAAGCTATCGGGAAAATCGCGCTGGGCAAATAAGTTAACATCTACCGAGAAATCAGCTCCTAAAAGGTCATCCACCACTTTGTAATACTGAGTACGCTCAAACTGATAGGTTAAACCGGCGGTGATAGCCACATGCTCAGACACCGCATTATTATAGGTAGATGCAAGATTAAATTTGCGTGTATCTTCTATCTGATTAGAAATAAGATAGCGTGCGCGGTTGCCTCTTACTATATTGCCTGCCTGGCCGTTAGCGTCAATCACCGAGTCGTAAGCGGTGTAGTTAGCTTCATAAAACCCATCCCAGTTCAGTTGTCTAACGTCTTCATTTGTCATAAACTCATAACTAACCAGTGCGCGTTGTATTGAGTCTTCCTGATAGCTAGGCAGATACCTGTAATAGTCGGGGCGGGTAGGAGCGGAGTTGTTAGACTCAATAAAGGTTCTTCCTCTTTTGCCAAATGTAAAACCGGCCGATGTGATTAAACCGGAACGATTGTTTATTTTCCAGTCGTGCGATAAAATCATCATTGGCTGGTGCGTGCTGTTAATTACACCATTGCGCTTTTTGCCGCCCTGCCAGCCCCAGTTAGGGTTATAATAATTGTTTTGTGCCAGACCATACATTTCCTGTGTGGTGGCGGTAGATGTTCCGCTGCGGGTGGGTGCACCAAATGAAGTAAAACTGAGCGAATGATTGTTGCCAAAAAGTTTTTCTACTGAAAGAAAGTATGAGTACCCATCGTAAAAAGTACCTTCTACATAGCCTTCTTTTGCCCAGCGGCGGCTAACGGCCGCTGCTACGGCCCAACCACCCTTTAATATGCCGGTGCTATAGCTGGCCATTATGCGGTGGCGATAGTTGCGGTTAGTGGCTGCATACGACACCTGAAACTGCTTGCGCTGCTTACTGGCGCGCACATCAAAAGAAAACGAACCGCCCACACCACCATAGGCAAATGTGTTAGCCTGAAGGCCAAGGCTGTTTTCGCGGTTGTAAAACATGGTATTTAAACCACCCCACTGCGCCCAAACGGTGTTGCCATCTTCAAGGTCGTTAACAGGCAGGCCGTTTAAATAAGTTGTATAATTTTCCGATTCGTACCCACGTATTTTAAAACGGGCTACGCCAAATACAAATGAAGCTGTATTGTAAAAAGCATCTCGGGAGGCGTTAAGCGAGCTGGATACATTATCGCCCCCATCTTCTTTTCCATCACTTTCTGATATGGAAATGGTTGGTATCTCTTCGTTGAACTCCTGTAGAACAGTGTCGCCAACCACGTTTGGAGTAATGGTATCTGTAGCAATGGGAGCCTGTGCCAAAACAAGAAACGGGCTAAATGCAGCGGCTATAAAAAGTATAAATATTCTGTTCATGCAACAGGGTTGAGTTGAAAATTAAAGGGCGGCAAATCTATATAAATTTAATACCTGCAATACTACTTGATGTTATCTCATGGATAAGGTGGGGTTAAATTGTTAGTAACTGGGTTTTATAACTCTTAATTTGTTAACTTTATCTTATTAGGGGTAATTGATACAACCGCTTGTTTATTATTTACTTCTATATATTTGCAAACTTTCGTAAAATAAAACCTGATAATGAAAAAGTTATTACTACTGTCTTTTGTACTGCTTATAGGTGCCGCGGGCCGTTTGAGCGCGCAGTGTGCCACCTGTATCCCTGTTAGCTGTTCGGCGCTTAAACCCGCCGGTGGATTATGCAATTATTTACCAGATGATACAGCAGGCCAGCCTTATGATGAGGTTATTTCTTTTTACATGCCTAACCGCCTAACTGACCCTACTACACTGGCACAATGTTCGGGATGTAACTATGTAGAACTGAGACATATACGTATTGCCGGTATTACTGGTTTGCCTACGGGTATGAGTGCTTCGCCTAACCACTCTAATGGTTATTATGATGTACAAAACGGCGATTCGATAGGCTGTGTGCGCTTTTGCGGTACGCCGGTAGCCCCCGGTGTTTACTATATTGTAGTTAACCTGATAGCCGATGTTACAGCCCATGGTACTCCTATTGGGGATGTGGATGCTAACAACCAGGCGCAAACCTACCGCGATACTATTGAAATTTTTCCCGGCACCTCCGAGTGCCCACAATCGTTTTCTTTGGGTAGTGGCGCCTGCCAGCTGAAAGCCTGCGATTCGGTTTCTGTTAACCTTAATGCTACTCTCACCAATCCCGATTGTGCTAACCTTATTTCATATGCATGGTCGTATGGCAATGGAGGGACTTCTGCTGTTAAAACACCTGGATTTGTAAACTATACCACTCCCGATACATTCCCTCTTTCGCTTACTACTACTTATTACTCGTACCGGATTAAAGAAATAACTGTTGAACTTACAGGTGGATATACCGGTGATATAGAGGAGTTAACCGGCTTATCTAATCCCGATCCTTACGTAACCATTTCCTCTATAGGCTATAGCAGCCGTGGAACAGGCAGCGACCAGGATTCAAAAACCATTACAGGACTTAACCTGGTAATACCCGGCAATGCCTGCGCTACACCGCTAAGCATTACTGCATGGGATGAAGACCAGGGCCCGCCACTAGGCTCTGCCGATGATAACTGCGGGTCGCATAACATTACCCCAGCCGTGCCTAACCAGGTTTCTTCTACCACCGGTAATTCAAAAATATGGGTTACGTTCGACACAGTAGCTGTTTCGAGCCTTACCGAAACAGTGAATGTAGTTGTATTTCCTCATGCCCCCGTTCCGGTTTTAATGGCCGACAGAGATAGCATCTGCAATGGCGATTCTACTACCCTTTATATTTCTAATTATGCGCCAGGTTATAACATTAACTGGTTTCTTAACGATACTACAGAGTTAGTTACTTCCGATTCTGCTATAGTGGTTAAGGTAAAGGGTAGCTACAAGGTTAAAATTACCAATGTAGTTACGGGCTGTTCAGAGTGGTCGGCACCTTATGTAATTTCGGTTGGCCAGGCTTCGCCGGTTG
>DATGXP010000705.1:0-6888 GCA_035298845.1 Chitinophagales bacterium | reverse complement strand
GCCGCACTATCGAAAGCGGCCAGTATAACTTTTAGTAAATAGTAAAATACGAATAGTGAGTACTCCGTCTAAAATTCTTGTAACCGGTGGCTGTGGCTATATCGGCTCGCATACTATTGTAGATTTACTGGATAGCGGCTTCGAAGTTGTAAGCATCGACAACAATGTTCGCTCCAGGGCCGAAACCGTAGACCGCATTTTTAATATCACCGGCAAGCGTATTAAAAATTACGCTATAGACCTTTGCGATATAGAAGCAACCCGCCTTGTATTTAAAGAACATAAGTTTGATGGCATCATTCATTTTGCCGCTTTAAAGTCGGTACCCGAGTCGGTTGAAAAGCCGCTGGAGTATTATCGCAACAATATCAACTCATTGCTTAACGTATTGCAACTTACCAATGAGTTTCACATACCAAATTTTGTTTTCTCTTCTTCCTGCTCGGTGCATGGCAACACAACTGTGCTTCCGGTAACCGAAGAAACGCCCTTTGGATTAGCCGAGTCACCCTATGCCCGTACCAAGCAAATGGGCGAGGACATCATTACCGATTTTGCAAAAAAATCGGCCACACAGTTTATTATCCTTCGCTACTTTAACCCGGTTGGCGCTCACGAAAGCGGCAAGATGGGCGAAGACACTACCGATGTAATTACTGCTGTAGTACCGCGCATTACCGGTACCGCCATGGGTAAGTACAAAGAGTTCACAGTGTTTGGTACCGACTACGATACGCGCGATGGCTCCTGCATCCGCGATTATATTCACGTAATGGATATAGCTAATGCACACACAAAAGCTATACAGTACTTAAACCAAAGTGCCGAAAGTAACCCGGTAGAAATATTTAACCTGGGCACCGGTAATGGTGTTACGGTGTTAGAGGCTATTCAGTCTTTCGAGCGCGTAAGCGGTCAAAAGTTAAACTACAAACTAGGGTCCCGCCGCGCCGGCGATGTGGTAGCCATTTACGCCAATAATAATAAAGCCGTTTCCAAACTCAACTGGCAAATTAAGCGCGACCTTGATACTATGATGCGCACTGCATGGGCATGGGAACAGGTGCTGGCTAAGTAGCCTCTGCATATTTTTTACTAACTTTGGTATAAATCTTTTTTATGGCACTTACTCAAAAGCGCAAAATAGTGAAGTCTTATGCTGACGTACTAAGCGAAAAAATGTTGGATAGAATAATCATGTTGGTAGAGAAAGAAAATGAAAAACCAATGGCTTACTCGGCTAAAGGAGAACCTATAAGTAAAGTAGCCGCATTAAAGATTTTACGCCGCAGGACTGTTGAAATGGAAACCGGTAAAACTATCTCCCATGACGAAGTCAAAAAGAAGTTTGCTAAAAAAAGAGCTTGACTTTAATATTGTATGGCACGATGAAGCTGTAACTGAGTTGAATGAAATTGAAAATTATATATTTCAATTTTCTGTACAAGGAGCGGAATTATTAGTTGGTAGAATATTATCTGCTGTGGATTCACTTCGCAGAAACCCCGAAAGATTTCAGCGGGATAAAGAATTAAACTCAGAATTTAGAAGGGTAATAGTTAGTCAATACAAAATTGTATTTGATATAAAGGAGGAAAACAAAACAGTTAAAATTCTTTCTGTTTGGAACACGAAATGGAATCCACAAAAGTTTTTGAAGATTGCTAAAAGGTAGGTTTTTGTAAAATCCATCCTAATGAACCCCCTAATTAAACCAACCATGCTTAAGCCGGGCGACAAAGTCGCCACTATTTCACTTTCGTGGGGAGCTGCCGGCGATATACCGCACCGGTATAACTATGGCAAAAAACAACTACAGGATGTTTTTGGGTTAGAAGTAGTAGAAACACGTAACGCCTTAAAGCCGGCAAAATGGATTTATGAAAACCCGAAAGCACGCGCCGAAGATTTGATGGAAGCATTTGCCGATAGTTCTATCAAAGCGATCATAACTAATATTGGAGGGGAAGATAGTGTGCGCACCCTTCCGTATATCGACTTTGATATAATACGTAACAACCCCAAAATTTTCCTTGGCTTCTCCGATAGTACCGTTACACATTTTATGTGCCTAAAGGCTGGGCTCACTTCTTTCTACGGCACATCGCTGTTTGTTGGCTTTGCCGAAAACTGCGGCATGTTCCCTTACCAGGTAGCCGATATTAAGCGCACCCTGTTTTCAGCCGAACCAGTAGGTATTGTACAACCTAACATCGATGGCTGGTCATCTGAGCGTTTAGAGTGGTTCGACCCTTCACTGACCAATGTAAAGCGCAAACTGAGCCCTAATGAGCCCTGGAATTTTTTACAAGGTGCCGATAAAAAAGTAACCGGCCGATTAATTGGCGGCTGTATCGAAGCCCTGGAATTTATCAAGGGCACATCTATCTGGCCCCATATGGATGAGTGGAACGATACCATCCTCTTTTTAGAAACATCGGAAGATAAACCTGACCCTACTTTTGTACGTTGGTGGCTGCGCAATTATGCCAGCCAGGGCATTCTGCACAAAGTAAACGGCTTGCTCTTTGGCCGCCCTTACGACAGTAAGTTTGCCGCTGAATACGATGCAGAAATACAACGCGTATTATCCGAAGAAGGGCTTACGGACCTACCGGTCATCACGCGTATGGATTTCGGCCACACCAGCCCCACCTTTACTATACCTATGGGTGCAATGGCAGAAATTAATGGGCCGGATAAAACGTTTAGCATTTTAGAAAGTGGGGTAGTGGTATAGTTCACTGAATTTTATATTCCTCTCCGCGGTTTCTCTGTGTATTTTGTGCCTCCGTGGTTAATGTATTTGCATTTCCCTCTGTTCACAAAACCCCGCACCCACACACTCGCATATTCATAAGTAGGGCTTAACTGCACAGGCTTTCATTTTTCTTTGTAGCATGTCGCCTGCCCTCATATTAGCCGTGGTGTTGCTCTACTTTGTGGTGTTGCTGGGCATTGCCTTTTACACCAGCCGTGGCGCTACCAACGAAACCTTCTTTATAGGCCAAAAGAAAAGCAACTGGCTGCTGGTGGCTTATGGCATGATAGGTACCTCGCTAAGCGGTGTTACCTTCATGAGCGTACCCGGCGAGGTTAACGCCAAAGGCTTTATGTATATGCAGGTGGTTATTGGCTACTTTATCGGCTACATGGTTGTAGCCTTTTTGTTGCTGCCATTATATTACCGGCTTAACCTGACCTCTATTTACAGCTATCTGCAAAGCAGGTTTGGCAACACATCGTATAAAACCGGTGCGGGCTTTTTCCTGTTGTCGCGCACATTAGGTGCCAGCATACGCATCTATTTGGTGCTGATAGTCCTACAACATTTTCTACTCGATGCGCTGGGTATTCCCTTTGCCGTTTCGGTATTCGTCATCTTGCTCATGATTTTGCTTTACACCTTTAACGGTGGTGTAAAAACAATCGTGTGGACCGATACCCTGCAAACCACCGGTATGATACTGGCGCTGATTATTACCATAGGGCTAATTAATACCGAACTCAATTTTTCATTCAGTGGCCTGGTAGATGCCATCAGTGCTAAAGGCTACACTTCTATGTTCCAGACACAGGATTGGAAAGCCGGCAGTTTCTTTCTTAAGCAAATACTGGGCGGTGCATTTGTTACCATCACCATGACGGGCCTCGACCAGGAGATGATGCAGAAAAATATATCGGTGCGCAACGTAGGCGAATCGCAGAAGAACATGCTGGTGTTTTCTGTGATACTGGTTGCGGTAAATCTACTGTTCCTTGTACTGGGTGGTGCATTGTATCTGTTCTTAGAAGCTAAAGGTATTTCTATCCCCGCCAAAACCGACGAAACTTTCTCCATGGTAGCACTCAACTATCTGCCACCGGTGGCCGGGTTGGTGTTTATACTGGGTTTGGTAAGCGCCCTGTTCCCAAGTGCCGATGGTGCCCTTACAGCACTTACCTCATCCATCTGCATAGATATGCTGAACATGAAAGACCGCAGCGACTGGACGGAAGAGAAGAAGTTAAAAACCCGCCGCATAGTGCACATTAGTATCACCGTTTTATTCCTGCTGCTTATTCTGGTTTACCAGCAGGTTATTACTGCCAGTGTAATTTCTACTATACTTAAAGTTGCCGGCTATACCTACGGGCCGCTGCTTGGCTTATTTGCCTTTGGTATTTTAACCAGCCGTAAAACGCAGGAAAATATTGTTCCGTTTGTTTGCGTTCTATCACCGGTAATATGCTGGGTGCTGGCGCAAAACAGCGTAGCATGGTTTAATGGCTATCAATTCGGGTTCGAGTTATTAGCTGTTAACGGACTTATCACTTTTCTCGGATTACTCGTTATCTCTAAAAAGGCTGCTGTATTGTCTTAATACTTAATACTAACTACTTAATACTCTGTATATGAAAAAGAAAAACTGGTCGCAACTAAAAGCAGATTCTAGCTGGAGAATGTTTAAGATAATGAGCGAGTTTGTAGATGGGTTTGAAAAAATGGAAAAATTCGGCCCCTGCGTTTCTATTTTTGGTAGCGCGCGCACACCGCAGGATAACCGCTACTACCAAATGGCAGTGAAAACCGCCGAACTATTGGCTAAAGAAGGCTACGGTGTTATCACCGGCGGCGGCCCCGGCATTATGGAAGCCGGTAACCGCGGCGCACAGCTGGGCAAAGGCAGCTCGGTTGGCTTGCACATAGAACTGGGCTTTGAGCAGGACTGGAACGAGTTTGTAGATGCCGACAAGCTTTTAATCTTCAAATACTTTTTTGCGCGCAAGGTTATGTTTATCCGCTACGCACAGGCTTTCGTGTTTATGCCCGGCGGCTTCGGTACTTTAGATGAAGTGTTCGAAACGCTCACCCTTATACAAACCAAAAAGATAGATAAGGTGCCCCTTATTTTTATGGGCGAGCAATACTGGACTGGTATGATAGATTGGGTTAAAGCCACTATGCTGGAAGAAGAGCACAATATCAATAAAGAGGATTTAAAGCTTTTCGAAATTACCGACGACCCTAAGAAAGTGGTAAAAATCATCAACACCTTCTACAAGAAAAAACAGTTGAAACCAAATATGAGTTTGTAGTTGATTTATATAGTTGTATGAAACTTTTGCTTTCAGTTTTAGTGTTGCCGTTCTTATTGTTGTTGAACACTTCGTTCAACGCTGGCCGCACCATGTCAGTTACCGGCAAACCTGTTAAGCATTTAGCCGACACATTAATATCGCCAAAGAAAATAGCCGACGAAAAATACTTTGGACGTGTATTGGATATTGCCACCCCTAGTATTGTAGGCAATTTTGGAGAGCCGCGCCGGCTGCATTTTCACACCGGCCTGGATTTTCGCACCAATCAGGAAGAAGGGCATGTGGTATTTGCTGCTGCCGATGGTTATGTCTCCCGTATCAATGTATCCGGTGCCGGCTATGGCAATGCATTATACATTACGCACCCCAATGGCTATGTAACGGTTTACGGCCACCTGTTGCGCTACAATGCAAAAATTATGGAGCGCCTGCGCCGCGAGCAATACAGCAAAGAATCCTTTGCAGTAGATTTTTATCCCGCACCCGGCGAGATACCGGTACGCAAAGGCGATACAGTTGCCCTTAGCGGCAATACCGGTGGTAGCGGTGGCCCCCATCTTCATTTCGAAATTCGCGATACCACCGAGAGGGTTTACAACCCTATGCTCTTTGGTTACAAACTGCGCGATGAGGTGCGCCCCACGGTAAGTTATCTGCAGTTTTACGGGCTCGATGAATTGAAAAACAAATCGGATAGCTACCGGGTCAAAACATTTGGCAAAAATGGTTTGTATGAAGTTACCGGTGGGCTGGTTAAAGTAAACGATGCGCTGGCAGGTATATCTATCAATGCCTTCGATGCCATCAACAACAGCGATGCACATATAGGCATTTACAACATCACCGTATTTGATGGCGATAGAATGATTTACGAATACCAGCAGGACCAGATTGCCTTTACCAATAAGCGCGATGTGCTTAGCCATACCGACTATGCTATATTTATGAACGAAAGCCGCCGGGCTTTTCATAAATGTTTTGTAGAGCCCGGCAACCACTGCCCGGTGTATTGCACGCTGGCCAATAGCGGGGTAATTAACCTAAGCGATGGCAAAGTGCACCAGATGCATATAGAGGTGAGCGACTTTTCGGGCAATGTTTCGCTGGTAAGGTTTGGCCTGCAATATGATAAAGCAAGCACATTGCTAAAACCGCGCGACTTAAAATACACTACTCTTTTTAGTTACGACACGGTAAATGTGTTTAGCACTGAGGATATAAAAATGAGGTTACCGGTTGGCACTCTGTTCGATAACGTTTTCTTCCGCTATTCATCAGCGCTATCTACCGACCCTAAGGTATACAGCAGGGTACACGAGCTGGACAACAGCAACACACAGGTTTCCGATTGGTACGATCTTTCTATAAAAACAGAAAACCTGCCCCCCGCACTAAGCGATAAAGCCATTGTAATTTTTAAAGATGGATTAGGGTCCACTACATCGCGCGGAGGTAAATTTGAAAATGGTTTTATCACCACCAAAGCCCGCGAGTTTGGCACTTATTACGTACGCATAGACACCACCGCACCTACTATAAAATCGGTAAACGTAGTAGCCGGAAAAAATATGCGGGCCAGCAAAAAGCTGTTTTTTAAAATAACCGACAACCTGAGCGGCATTGCCGATTTTGATACGTATATAGATGACAAATGGACGGTTACTGAATATGATGCCAAAACCGCCACCCTCTTCCATATACTCGACCAAAAGCTACCCGCCGGTGAGCACACCTTTAAGATTGTAGTAACAGATGAGCGCAAAAACCGCGCAGAGTATTCTATTAAGTTTTTGATGTAGTTGTATT
>DATGXP010000704.1:0-6218 GCA_035298845.1 Chitinophagales bacterium | reverse complement strand
GGCCGAAGTAGTAGCTAATGCTAACACAGTAAGATGGTACAGTGCTGCCACCGGCGGTACCTTATTAGGAACCGGCCAGGTTTACACAGCCAGTATTTCGCAAAACACAACAGTATATGCCGAAGCTTATAACTCGGTAACAGGCTGCACTAGCCCAACCCGTACACCGGTTACCTTGCGCGTAAATAATATATATGCCGATGGCCCTGGTGGTGTAGGTAGTACCGACGGAAACTCTGACCTTACTTTCTGGGTAGACCCGGCTTCTATTGTAGGAACTACTATCAGCACATGGACAGATAAATCAGGAAAGGGTGTTAACGCCACAGCTGCCAGTGGCAGAGAACCCGCAAGAGCTACATCAGTGCTCAATGGTTTTGATATAGTAAGAACAAACGGTACCAATGCATTGACGCCGGCCACCGGTGATGACGTAATGGTTACCTCAGATTATATGGCTACCGGTTGGCCTACAGCCAGCGCAGATAGCCGCAAATGGGTGAGCAGTAACCCTGCTACTTATTCGGGCGTAACTGCGGCTGCTTATTCAATTTTCCATGTAGCGCGTTTTAATGGCTTAAATGGTGCTTCACCTGCGCGGGTTATAGCATCTAATAACAATGGTGGTGTTAACTGGTTACATGGTTTCCATGCTACACCGGGTGTTAACTGTTTCTATGCCGGAAACTGGGTGGGCTCCACCTGTGGTACAGCCAGTGGCGGCGGTAACGTAACTACCTGGCAATTGCATAGCGGTGATGGTAACCGTTACTGGAGCCGCTTAACTAACAATGGTAATATAGCCTATCAGAGTAGCTGTGGTAATCTTTCGCCGGGCGGTCTTTCCATAGGTGGATGGTCTAATACCGCTAATACCACTATATCGGAATGTGCCGATGCAGACATTGCAGAAGTAATTACATACGACCGGGTATTGAATGATGCGCGCAAGAAGATTGTAGAAAACTACCTGCAGGCCAAGTATAGCACAGCTACCGACCTGGCTACTCTTACCGGCGATATTTACCAGGGCGATTTAGTAGCTAACGGCAACCATGATTATGATGTGGCTGGTATTGGCCGCGAAGCAAATGGTTTGCATCTCCAAACCCGTTCTGGTGGTTTATATGTGTCATCTACCACCACTGATTTCTTAAAAGAAAACGGCGACTATATAATGCTGGGCCGCACCGCATCTACCACCGGCTGGGAAACATCTAACCTTACACCATGTGGTACTTCGCCTAACACCAGCAGCAAGCGTTTATCAAGAGTATGGTGGATTAAAACTACCGAAACTACGGCCAATGGAGGCAACGTTACGCTCAGCTTCAACTTCTCTGATTTAAACCAGGGAACTCCACTGGGTACAGGAACTTACCGCTTGTTAACCCGGGCCAATGCCAGCACCGGCGATTTTACAGCTGTAACTGCTACGCCAACTATATCGGGCAACAACGTTAGCTTTACCGTAAATGCTACAACATTTAATACAGGTGCCCAATATACCCTTGGCTATGATGCAGAGGTGCCGGGTGCTATCACACTTAACGGAACTAATTACGTAGAAGTAACCAACAGTACCGATTTACAGGTAGGTACCGGTAACTTTACTTACGAGTTTTGGGCATATCCAACGGCTACTGTGGCCAATGCCGTTTACTTCGAAAACGGTAACTCTGCTACTGCTGGATTAATGCTTCGCCAAAACTCAGCTTCACAGGTTGGTCTGGTAATGAACGGTACTGCATATACTGTAAACTATACGCCGGCCTTAAATACATGGACGCATTTTGCAGTGGTGCGTACTACAGCTACTGTAGCTTTGTGGGCTAACGGAACCTCTATCGGTAACTTTACAACCGCCGGTGGTGCTACGCTTACGCCTACTGCCAATTTACGTATTGGTAATGGTGTTTCATCAAGCACAGGTTTTGTGGGTATGCTGGATGAGTTCAGGTATTACAACACTAACTCTACCGCCGTAAGCACCAACCAGCACAGCAATATTACATTGGCAACAGCTTCACCGGCATGGGCTAACCTGAAGGCTTATTATAAATTTAACGAGCCATCGACTACTACCAAGATTTTCGATTTATCGCAAAACAGCAACAACGGAACACTGGTAAGCAGCCCTGCCTTAACTGCCTTGTATCCTTCGGGGGCAGCCATTAATGGTACCACATCTCTTTGCGCTACTTCGCCGGGCCAGGTATATACTATTAATGCCAGCCCATCCCGCATATCAAATTATGCGTGGAGCATAACCGGTTCGGGCAATAGTATAACTTCTACAGCATCGGGTGCTGCGGTTACCAGCGTAACGGTAACCTGGGGCAGCAACAGCGGAACATTGAGCTGTGTTATTACGCACTCTACCGATTGCAAAACGGAAACTATCAGCCTGCCGGTAACCATAACAGCGCAGCCTACTATAAGCACCCAGCCTACCTCTAGCCAGGAGGCCTGTACCGGGGCTACTGTAGCACTAAATGCAGCGGTAACCGGCGGCACGGGCAATTATACATACCAGTGGTATTATAACACATCGGCATCTACCAGCGGAGCTACAGCAATTTCGGGTGCTACAGGTACTGTGGCTGCAAACACTACAGTTACCTATACCTTATCTGCCAGCAATAGCTCTACAGCAGCACCTGCCGGAACAGGGGTTGTAGGCGGACCGTTTTATTACTACTGTGCCTTTACGGGCAATGCCGGATCTAACTGTAATGCCAACACTAACTTTGCATCGGTAACAGTAAGGGCGCAACCTAGTGTTACTCTCGACCCTGTAAACCTGGATGTGTGTGTGGGCGGTTCGGGTACTATGACCGTAACTGCTACCGGTGGTACTCCATCGCTGCAATACGAGTGGGAATACGATGACCTTACTATCGTTACAGATGGTGCGCCTACGGCAGTTAACTACTCGGGCGAAACCGGTACTACCCTTTCTATTAGCACTGGGCCTACTACACCTGCAGGCACCACCGCCATAGGGGTTAAGGTATATGCATCGGGCAACGGATGTAACGCAACCTACAGCGCCTTTGCCGACTTTAAAGTGTTTACTATACCTACTGTTACCACGCCTACGCCGGCAACACAATCGGGTGTATGCGGCACACCGGCTACTATAAGCGTAACAGCGGGCGGTGGCGCTGGTACCGGGTTTACATACCAGTGGTATAGCAACACCACCAACTCTAACAGTGGTGGAACCCCGGTAGGTACCAACTCGGCTACATTCCAGCCGCCGGCTACGGTGGGCACCAGGTATTACTACTGTGTGGTAAGCCAGGCCGAGTCTAATTGTACTTCGTTGCCTTCGGCCACTGCATCAGTTACGGTTAATAACGTACTTACCGGTACAGTAGTAGTAGATGAGTGTATGAACTTTGCCCTGGGCGATAAGTATTATGTATTGGTAAGCGGTGTGGGCGGTACGCCACCATACAGCTACCCGGCTGCTTTCTACACTACTAATATTGTAAACAGCGAGCAGGGTATACATGAACTGAATGCCGGCGCAAGCAGCACCTATGTAATTAACGATGCCGCTGGCTGTAGCTACACTACAGGCAGTGTAACAGCACCTACAGGCCGCCCTACAGATGTGGTAATGACATCCAGCACCGGTAACGTAACGGTTAACTGCTGGGTAAATAACTTTAATAAGTGGGTAACCTTCCGCGATGCAGTAACCAACAACGCTATACTGGCTATACACGATAACCAGAGCAACCTCGGTTTGGTAACTGTAGACGTGTATAAGGATGCTACGCCACCGGTTATTTACAACAACGGCCTGGCTACTAACTGTACATGGACACAGCACACAGCTATGCGTCGTCACTTTAAAATGACAACCACAGTGGCACCTACCAATGCGGTAGACGTAATGCTGTTCTTTACCGATCAGGATTACCAGACACTGAAAGCCGATGCATGGAACAACAACACCGGTTACCCGAACCCTAACTATGCCTGTACCGAGCTGGATGACGTGTATTCATTCAACCAGATGTATGTAACCAAGTACAGTGGCACCAGCGAAGACGGCAACTACCTGAACAACTCGCCAAGCGGCTTGTATAAGGTGTATGGAGACAATACCACCCCTTACCGTCCGTTAACACGTGGCGAGTACACGGGTAGTGGTACCGGTTTCCAGGGTATATATGGCGGTGCGCAAACGCACCACTATGTGCAAATGAGTGTTACCGAGTTTTCTGAATTCTGGCTGCACGGTTCGCAGGTATCGCAACCGCTGCCGGTAGATATGATTTTCTTACAGGCAGATGCTATTAACAACGCTTACATCCGCTTAACCTGGGCTACTGCCATTGAAATAAACAACGATGGTTTTGAAGTAGAGCGCAGCACCGATGGACAGAACTGGTCACAGGTAGGTTATGTAGACGGGCACGATAACTCTACCGTACAGAACAATTACAGCTTTGAGGATATGAACGTAACGCCGGGCGTAATTTACTACTACCGCCTGCGCCAGGTAGATAACGACGGAGAGTTTGAATACACCGATATAGTAAGCGCCAAAATTAACGGCGAGGCTACCTTTAGTGTTAAAGACTTTGTGCCAAACCCAACTATGGATAAAACAAGCCTGGTGGTTACAGGTACCAAAGATCAGGACATAACAGTTACCTTCTACAACATTGTAGGCCAGAATGTACTTGAAAGCACCCACCAGGTATTTAAGGGGGCTAACCGTATTGAATTCGAGCTTGGCAAACTGGCCTCGGGCACTTACACGGCTATCGTTTCATCGGCCAACGAGGTATATACCCGCAAGGTGGTTTTGACTAAATAACGTTAACTTACAATTGCTAAAAAGGAACGCCCGTAAGCGTTCCTTTTTTTTGTTTCATATTCTCTTAGATTTGCCCGCCTACAATAATATACTGTGAAGCTATCTGTAATAATGCCGGTGTTCAACGAGAAGAAAACTATTCGCGAGATAATTGCGAAGGTGTTGGCCGTGCCTATCGAAAAAGAACTGGTGATAGTGGACGATGCCTCTACCGATGGCACCCGCGAAATTCTGAAAGAATACGAGGGCCAGCCAAACATTAAAGTGTATTACCACGAAAAGAACAAAGGTAAATCGGGCGCTATTAAAACAGGTATACCGCACACCACCGGCGAAATAATATCTATACAGGATGGCGACCTGGAAACCGACCCTAATGATTTTGTAGCGCTTACCGCACCTATTAAAAGCGGTGAAGCTAGTGTGGTATATGGTTCGCGCTACCTGCAGCCAAAAGAAGAGAGCCTTTATTTTGCCTATAAGTTTGGTGCCCGCTTTTTAAGCGTGGTAGTAAATATTATGTACGGCCAGAATATTACCGATGAGGCTACCTGTTACAAGGTGTTCCGCGCAGATATACTTAAAGGTATACCCTTGCAATACGACCGCTTTGAATTTTGCCCGGAGGTAACCGCCAAGGTTTCTAAACTGGGTTACAAAATAAAGGAGCTGCCCATGCACTACTACCCGCGTAGTTTTGAAGAAGGCAAGAAGATGAATTGGCGCGATGGCCTCAAGGCACTTTGGGTGCTTGTTAAATTCAGATTTGTAAACTAGTATTGGCAAATAGTAATTAAGAAATTGGCTAAGCAACAACCTAAACCACCTGTACCTCCGCAAAGGAAGAAACCAGATACTGCATCTGAAGGTGGCGCATTTACCTACCTGTGGCGCAACCTGGCTATTGTGGCTGTGTTGGGCATATTATTTCTACTGGTAGATAAAATAAACGAAGGCCCCGGCAAAATGCAGGAGCTATATGGCGAGTACCAGCAACTGGCACAAACCCGCAGCAATCCGGCGCGGATGGATGAGATAGCAGCCGAGTTTCAGAAATTGCAGGGCGATACCGGTGCTTTTAAAGAAGCCCTGCGCCGCTACACCCGTGGCTACTACTGGGTAACGCACGATGTGGTAAAGAAAAACCTGGAGCAGATAAAAGAGTTGAACGAAAAAGTAGAAAACGGCCAGATGAAGCCGCTTACACTGGAAGATAAAATGGGTTACAAAGTAGGCGTATACCCGCTTATTAAATACCTGAACGAAACTACGCCTAAAGACGCTGTGATACTTTTGCCACCCGGCGACTCATTGCTATCTAATACCAGCAAGTGGAATTTTGTATACGACCCCGAGTGGATGGAGTATTTTATTTATC
>DATGXP010000703.1:0-2483 GCA_035298845.1 Chitinophagales bacterium | reverse complement strand
CAGGTTCCGTAGTCCATAAGGCAAAAACCCAGTTTAGCACCTGTGCCAATTATGGGCCACTGTAATGGGTCAGCAATAGCAGTATCACGGTTGCGCAGCGTGTATATGCCCCAGTCATCCACATGCATGTGGTTATGGGTGGGGTGGTAGGTCATTGAACCAGCCGGGCGGTCGTAGTAGCTCATGCTGGCCCCTGTTTTATGCAGTACCCGCTGGTAGCAGAGTATGCGGGGTGAACCGCCATTGGGGCAAGTGCCGGGGTCTGAAGTAAAAGTATCGGTACCGCAAAGATAAATGGATGATGTGCGCACAGTGAGGGGGCCATGGCCTATGTTGGGCGTAGAAACAGAAACCCTTAGCCGTCCGTTTTCTACGCCGTTTCCTGTTTGCGCGTATTCTATTACCCCGTTATTGCCCGCTACTTCCAGCGGTTCGTTGGCCATAATAATATCCGGTAGCAGGTCGCAATCGGTGCTGCCGTCTTTACAGGCGCAACTGGTGCCATTGGTAGTAGTGCATTGTGCGTTTGAAATTTGAATTGCTGCCAGCACTAAAATTGCCAGGGATAAAAACTTGCGCATCTGGTTTGTTTGTGTATCCGAAATTATAAATAAAAATGGTTCATATATCTGCCCGAAATGTAAACAGATATATGAACCATTTAGTTCTGGTTAATTTATTCTACTACCAGCTTATAGGTAACAGGGTTGCTACCTGAAGTTATTGCCAACTGATAAACACCTGCGGCAATAGAGGTCAAATTGATCGGGAGTATATAAGAGCCGGTAAAAGTGAGCTTTTTATACTCATACACATTCTGACCAAGCGTATTATAAATTGCCACATCCAATTGCTGATCACCTTCGCCTGTTAAGGATAGCTGAAAATGCCCGCTATTAGGGTTAGGAAACACGGTTACATTGCTGACGCCTGTAAGTGTAGCAATACCTGTTGGTTCAAGCACTGTAACATCAACTGTTGCGGTTGCACTACAGCCATTTATATCGGTATATTCGTAGGTAATTGTATATGGGCCACCTACACCTGCTATAACAGGGGTAAAGGTGTTTTGCGAAACCCCCGGGCCTGTAAATGTGCCGCCCGCAGGTAAACCGGTTAAACTAACCGGTGCATCGTCACTATAGTATTGTGTGTTTACCCCGGCAATAGAAGGGGTAGGCAAATCGTTAACAACAACAGCGGTGGGAGCAGAGATAGCTGAACAATTGCCAGTCAGAGTAACCGTAACGGTCAACGTTTCAGTTTGCTTAACTGTAACAGTTTGGGTAGTGGCACCATTGCTCCATAAATACGATGTCCCTGCAGTAGTAGTAAGCTGTACCGAATCGCCTGCACAGAAGGTGGTAGCAGCTGAAGCAGTCACATCTGCCGTAGCATTATTGCTAACTGTTACACTAACCGGATTTGAAACCGCCGAGCAATTCCCATCGGTTACTGTTACGGTAAATGTACCACTTGCCGAAACGGTTATTTCCGGTGTATTGGCATTATTGCTCCATGCATACGAATAACCAGTACCGGCAGATGCAGTTAAGGCTACACTATCGCCCGCACAAATAGTGGTGTTCTGGCTGGTTGTAACGGTAGCATCAGGCACCGGGTTAACAGCTGCAGTAACAGGTACACGCGTGCTGGTACAGGCTATGGGCAATTCTTCTACCTGCCAGTTGTAGTACAAATACCAGCGAGCCGGGTCATTGGCGGTATTACCGGTAATAGATATTAAGCCCGGTATAGTGTATGGGTAATTAGCCCCACTGCTGTTGCGGTATAGGTTTACGTTAGCCCCGGCTATACCTAACCTGTAATTAGTGCCGGGTTGTATTATAAAGTTGAGGTTAACCACAGATGTGCCGTTAGGTATATTTACAGTATCGGCCTGCAGAAGCACACCTGTGCCAGACCGCAACTGAATAATGCGGTTGCCTGCACCTTGTGCAAATACAGTTACTGCTTTTAGCACCAGTGCTTTATAAACACTAAACACCTGCGAATACTGGTTGCTGGTGTAGTTATTGCCACTTCCAAAAGTGTTGTCTTCAGGGCCTACATTGTCCGAAATACCCAGCACGCTATCGCGGGATTCAACATAATAGGTAACTGTAGTATCGGTAAGCAACGGAGTGTTATATGCCGCACCGGTATTTATAAGACTACCGCCTGTAGCATTGTCGTACCAATACACACTTCCGCTACCATAAGCCTCAAGGCTAAGCGCTTGACTGCTATTATCGCACACGCTAACAGAAACCACACTTGATATATGAGATGGTATGGGGGCAATGGTTATTGTATCGGATGTAAATGCCGCACAAGTACCTTGTATGGTAAGCGCGTAGTTGCCAGGCTGGGTTACTGTTATATTTTGGGTGGTTTCTCCGTTTGTCCATAAATAAGAGGCTGCAGCAGAGCCTTGTAGAACTACACTAGATCCTTCGCAAAAGACAGTAGTTCCGGCCGCG
>DATGXP010000702.1:0-10565 GCA_035298845.1 Chitinophagales bacterium | reverse complement strand
GGTGTATTTTCATTTTGCATGTGCCCCGGCGGGGTTATAGCACCCTGCTCAACCAGTGCGGGAGAGACCGTAGTAAATGGCTGCAGCAGCAGTGCCCGCAATGGCCCCTTTGCTAACAGCGGCATGGTAGTATCGGTAGATGCCGAAAACTGGAAACACCTGGCGCAACACGGCCCATTGGCTGCGCTTGAGTTTCAAAAACAGGTTGAGCAAAAAGCCTTTGCTGCTACCGGTAGCATACAGGCACCGGCACAGCGCATGGAAGATTTTATACAGAACAAGACATCGAAAGACCTGCCACGCACATCGTACCTTCCGGGTATTATATCTGCCGAGTTAAAACAAGTGCTGCCTTCTTTTATTACCCAAAGCCTGCGCGAAGCGCTGGTAGATTTTGGAAAGAAGATGCCGCCGCGCTTTGGCGGTAAAGGCTACCGCACCAACGAGGCCGTGTTAGTGGGTGTAGAAAGCCGCACCAGCAGCCCCGTGCGCATACCGCGCGATAAAGAAACCCTGCGCCACCCGCAAATAGCTAACCTCTACCCCTGCGGTGAAGGTGCCGGTTACGCCGGTGGTATAGTAAGCGCCGCTATGGATGGTATGGCATGTGCCAATGCGGTGTAAGCTTATCTTAGTGTGTGTAGGCCAGTTTATCTAGTGTGCCAGGCTAGTGTCTTATTTTTTAATAACCAAAATTGCATATGGATACCTGGTTTGGCATATCCTTCGGGTTGCAGCGGGTACAGCTGCCATTATCTTATCGTTTTTATTGCCACCGTCTACCCCTCCATTTACGGCTATAGTGCAATTGTTTAAGGGTAGAAAGGTGCCATCTACGGCTTGCACCTCAACAAACTGTAACGATAACTCGCCTGCACACTGCCCGCTATAGGTTGGGGATTTGTAATACCAACTTTCTTCATCATGAACCCTCTTTTCCTTTTGTTTTATTTTATAAGGCATAAGCGAAGAGCTAACAAAACATTTAACCGCAGCTCCTCTTTTTATTACAAGTAATTTACCGTTGTTTACATATACATCATCCGTTACGGTAAAGGCCATAACAGTGTCTCCGGTTTTTACATCCGCTGCGGTTAATTTGCTTTCTAAAAGCAAACTTACCGGTGCATCTATCTTTATAGTGTCAGTTTGGCAATAGCAAGTAAACGACTGTATAATCAGTAAAAAGAAAGCAACGAATGTTCTAATCATAAAATATTCTATTCAACTCTTAGTGGTTAACGAAAGAGCTTCATTAATTTTCTGGGTTGGTTTTAGCTTTCCCACTCTGAAATCAACAACATCTCTGCGCATCTGGTTAAAGAAAAAGGTTAGCTGCACCATTACCCCATCACAATCATTTATTTCTAAACCGGTAATTATAAATCCGGTACGTAACAAAGGGATAATAGCACTGTTGTTAGTGGCTGCGTGTTTCGAACAAGCTTTCTGAAAACCTTTTTCCTTTAAAACGCCGAGCACTGCAGCTATTGCTTTTGTCCCTACGCTTTTATCCCTATGCTCTTTTAATACGCCTGCATTAGCCAGGTGAAACGTTTCATAATCGGTCTGGTTGCCATACAACCAACCTACTTTTTCTTCTCCATGTAATATGTAGTAATTAATTTGAAACGCGCTGTGAAGATTTTTAGACAACTCCTTTTGCAGGTCTTTTTCTTTTTCAGAAAGCACCTTCTCCAGGTCTAAGCCATACTCATTTTCATATATTTCCGCAAAACGCTCCAGCACAAAATTGTGAAACGCGCTATCGTAAACGGCAGGTTGCAGGTAATAAGTATCAAAAAGATGGATGTTCATGCCGCATTTTTTGTGGCTAAATAAAAGTTGAAATACCTCAATCCCTTCTTCCAATCTACCTTCTCGGCTACTACTGCTTTTAATTGCTCAAGAGATACTCGCTCTTGTTTCATGCTATTTTTAATCTCCTAAGGGGTCATGACCATATAGTGTCAAAGCAATCTTAATTACCGAGAATCCAATGAAAAGTGAAAGCACGAAAAGAAACAAATTCAGAAAAATTTTATTAGAAAAAAAATTGTTCAACTTCTTCTCAAACAGCAGATATAGCAGCACATGAATAATAAAACAGGGCATGTAAAGAGATAAATATAAGGCCAGGGTCATGTTTCCGAATATAAAAAACCTCTGGCAAACAGGTGCTTTTATGTTGTTCGAGGTGTTTCCGCAACTCGGGGCGGAACAACCCGCAACTATTGATAAGCAGGAGTTTTTAACCTGGCAGCGCTATCTCAAACCCTTTTTCCAATCCACCTTCTCTGCCACTACCGCTTTTATCTTCTTGCAAAGGCCTACACTCAAAAAACAAGCACGGCATTAGGGTATTGCGTGTTGCATATCTTCCTCATTCCGGTGGATATAGAAGCCATCGTTCTGTTTTTTTTATATCCTCCATCTATACCGCCAATTTTAGCAATAGGACAATCGATTAATGGCAGAAAACTTCCATTTACAGCTTGTACGGCAACAATAGTTACCACAATCTCTCCACCCGATCTTTGATTTTGAGTCAGGTCACGGGCGTAATACTCATCACGTTCAAAACTATATCGTGCACCCCTTGGCTGTTTATGCCAGTGCGGAAGAATACACGAGGTAACAACTGCTTTGGCAGGGGCACCTTTTTTTACAGCCAATAGCTGTTGACCGTTTCTGTTTTTTACTTTCAAATCGTCGGTAACTGTAAAAACCCAAATAGTATCACCGGTTTTGTAATCTGAGGCAGCCAGTTCCTTTTCTAAAATTAAACTTACCGGTGCATCTATCTTTATAGTGTCAGTTTGGCAATAGCCTATAGACGATACCATAGCCAGCGCCACAAAGTGAATTGCTTTTAATGCGTTCATGTTCCTATCTCAACCCCTTCTTCCAATCTACCTTCTCGGCCACTACGGCTTTTAATTGCTCAAGAGATACTCGCTCCTGCTTCATGCTGTCGCGCTCGCGGATGGTAACGGTGTTATCTTCAAGGGTCTGGTGGTCTACGGTAATGCAGTAAGGAGTACCGATAGCATCCTGACGGCGATAGCGCTTACCAATCTGGTCTTTCTCTTCGTAAAAACATTTGTAGTCCCACTTAAGGTCGTCAAATATTTCACGTGCTTTTTCGGGCAGGCCATCCTTTTTCATCAGCGGAAACACGGCAATTTTTATTGGTGCTAAAAATGGAGGTATAGCCAGCACTACGCGCTCGCTGCCATCTTCCAGTTTCTCATTTTTAAAGCCATTACAGATAAGCGCCAGAAAGGTACGGTTAAGCCCCACTGAAGTTTCTACCACATAGGGCACATAGCTTTCGTTGGTCTCAGGGTCAAAGTATTGCAGCTTCTTACCCGAGTGCTCCTGGTGTTGTTTCAAATCGAAATCGGTACGGCTGTGTATGCCTTCAATCTCTTTAAACCCAAACGGGAAATTGAACTGGATATCTACCGCTGCATTGGCGTAGTGCGCCAGCTTAAGGTGGTCGAAAAATTTAAGGTTCTCCTGTGCAAAGCCCAGTGACTGATGCCACTTCATACGCGCTTCTTTCCACTGGTTATACCATTCCATTTCGGTGCCGGGGCGCACAAAGTACTGCATCTCCATTTGTTCAAACTCGCGGGTGCGGAAAATAAACTGGCGCGCCACTATCTCGTTACGGAACGCCTTACCTATCTGCGCAATACCAAACGGAATTTTTTTGCGCGATGTTTTCTGCACGTTCAAAAAGTTAACGAAGATACCTTGTGCCGTTTCGGGGCGCAGGTAAATGGTGCTGCTGTCATCGGCCAGCGAGCCTACCTCGGTGCTGAACATCAGGTTAAACTGGCGCACTTCGGTCCAGTTTTTACTGCCCGATACTTCGCAGGCAATCTCCAGGTCAACTATTATCTGCTTCAACTCTTCCAGGTTATTAGCTTCCAGTGCATCTTTAAAGCGTGTTTCAACCGCAGTCAATTTCTCTTTTACACGCAGCACGTTAGGGTTGGTAGCCAAAAATTTCTCACGGTCAAAGGCATCACCAAATTTCTTTTGTGCTTTCTCAGCTTCCTTCTCAATTTTCTCTTCCATTTTGCCCATGGCATCCTCTATCAACACATCGGCGCGGTAGCGTTTCTTGCTGTCCTTGTTATCTATCAGCGGGTCCATAAAGGCATCTACGTGTCCGCTGGCCTTCCATGTTTTAGGGTGCATAAAAATGGCGGCATCCAGGCCGACTATATTCTCGTGCAGCTGGGTCATGGCTTTCCACCAGTATTGCTGCAGGTTGTTTTTTAGCTCTATACCATAAGGGGCATAATCGTATACGGCGCTCAGGCCATCATAAATCTCCGACGACGGGAATATGAAACCATATTCCTTGCAATGCGAAATAATCTGCTGAAAAACGCTCGCCTTATCGGCCGGCGCACTTGGTGTGTTCTCTTTACTCATGCGGCGAAAATACAAGACAATAAACGCTAGGCAAGGGGAATGAGGGAAAAATACAATGTCGCACAGAGGCTCGGAGCAAATACAGGAGAAATACTGATGGCATGACTAAGCCGGAGTTTAAGCCAGGCAAGTCACGCTATCAATAATTAGTATTGGCAAATTTAGCTTGTAGGTTCTTCCCCTTTAGGGGAAGATGCCGCAGGCAGATGGGGTTCCACCTTCAACATCACCCCATTCTTCGGCCTTAGCGTTACCAGTGGCTGTAGCTCCAGCTCAAACCACGGCGCAAGTGTAAAATTGTAGTGGGTGCACACCTTAGCCAGTATAATCTGCATCTCCATCATTGCAAAGTTATTGCCTATGCAAAAGCGCTGCCCGCCCCCAAAAGGGAACCAGGCATAGCGGTGTATGCTTTTAATGTTTTCGGGCGAAAAGCGCTCGGGCTTAAAAGCCAGGGGCTCGGGCCAGTACTTTTCAAACCGGTGCACTGCATAGGGCGACATAGCTATGCTATCGCCTTTTTTTACCCGGTAGCCGCCTACCACATCTTCTTTAGCTGCATCGCGGGTTATGCCCCACACAGGAGGGTACAGGCGCATGCCTTCTTTTATTACCATGGTGGTATATTCCAGCTTCATCAGGTTTTCGTAGGTCATTTCGCCGGTGCCTATGGTGCGGTTAACTTCGTCTACCACCTTCTGCCTAATTTCGGGGTGCTGTGCCAGCAGGTATAGTGTAAATGCCAGGGCATTGGCAGTAGTTTCGTGCCCGGCCAAAAAGATGGTTATAAGTTCATCGCGCAGCTGGGCGTCGGTCATGCGCTCGCGGGTATCTGCGTCTTCTACTTCCATTAGCATGGTCAGCAGGTCGTTATAGGTTTCTTTACTGTTGCGGCGCTCTTCTATTATTTTAAAAATAGTTTCGTCAAGTATGGCGCGGCTGCGTTTCATACCCAGGTTAAGGGGCGTGGGTATCCATTTGGGCAGCCTTATAATTTTCATCATGCCCTCCATTACCTTGTACAGGGCATCGCTAATGGTTTTAAAATCACCCTTTACCTCGGTACTCATCAGCGTTTGGCTTACAATATCGAGGGTTACATGGGTCATTTGAGTATGCATATCCAATACCTGCCCGCTGTGGGCGGCCATGCTGCTTATCAGTTTATCGGTGCTTTCGCTTATTTTTTGCACAAAGCCCTGCAGGCGCTGCTTATGAAACATGGGCTGTATCAGCCGGCGCTGCTTAAGCCAAAATTCTCCCTCGCTGGTTACCAGGCCATTGCCCAGCAAAAAGCGGAGATTTTTATTGTCGCGCCCCTTTACATATATATCAGGGTTAAGAAAAACACGCTCTATATAATCGGGGTCCGATAGGTTTACATAGTGATAGGGCCCCACCATAGCGCGCGATATGCCCTCATACTTGCGGATGCTACGCTGAAAATAGCCCAATACATCTTTGCGGAGGTTAGCCTCTTTGTTCCACAATAAATTGGTAGTAGGACCCGGGGGAAATTTAGCCTGTGTGCTCATAATTAAACTAATATAGGTTGTTACGTGTCATAACACTGACGTTATACAAATAAACTTATTGTTTGCCTCCAAATTGTATTTTGGCAAGCGATTTGAAAACCGAAACAAAACCACTGTTATGAAGAGAATCCTGTTATCAACCATAATGATCCTGATTGGCATATTTGCAATTAACGCCCAGGTTACCGATTTTGAATATGAAAAGACGCTGCTGAAAAATGTAAAAGCCACCATCAAAGTGCTTAACAATGGGGAGCTGTTTGTAATAGTGCCCGATAACAATGAGAACATGCGGTATATAAGCCAGCAACTGCCTGAGGAGTTTAAAAAAGACGGGCTGAAGGTAAAGTTTACCGGATGGGAAGGCAAAATACCACCCAATGTGCGTATGATGGGCAAACCGCTAAAGCTAAAGAGTATTTGTGTTACAAAGACCGAGCAGAAGAAATTTGCAATAAAGAAGGCGAAATACACGTTCAAGTAGGATTTCTGTAAATGCGGAAAAACAATTTTTATGTCGAAACTTACGCTAACAGAGAAGCTATTAGAACGAATTGAACTAGGCAGAAAGGAAGTGGCTGAAGGGAAAGTTATTTCGAATGAAGAAGCTAAAAAGCGGACTGCAGATTGGTTTAAAAAGAAGATACAAAGTCTATTACAATCCTAAATTTTACGCAACCCTGACTTACATATTTGGAACTGTAAATCTGTAATGCGAAATATATCTTACCTTTGAAACATGAAAATTGATGTGCAATATTTAAAGGCGGTAAATGGTGAATTGACAGCTGTGCAAATTCCGGCAACTGACTGGGAAAAGATTGTTAAAAAGCTATCGAAATACGAAACGCTATTAAAGATAAAATCTGATTTAAGCGAAGCCTTTGATGATGTAAAAAAAATGAGGTCGGGCAAATCTAAAAAACAAACACTCTCCCAGTTTTTAGATGAGCTATAAATTAATCCCCACGCAGAAATTTAGAAAACAGGCTAAGCGGTTAATTAAAAAATTCCCTTCGCTTAAAACTGATTTAGCAGAACTTGAGAAAACCCTTTTGGCTAATCCAACAGCCGGCACATCTTTAGGTAACAATGCCTATAAAGTACGGGTATCTGTAAAGAGTAAGGGAAAAGGTAAAAGTGGCGGAATGCGTGTAATTACTTTTGTAATAACAGAAGACAAGGAAATTTATCTGTTGACTATTTATGATAAATCGGAAATGGATAGTGTAGACGATAAAGATTTAAAAGTTCAAATAAATGAACTACGAAAAAAGAAAGAATAAGCATGTCAATAAAAGTATCCGGCCTTACTAAATTATACGGCGCACAAAAAGCGGTAGATGAAATTTCGTTTGAGGTTAACAAAGGCGAGGTGCTGGGCTTTCTGGGGCCAAACGGTGCCGGCAAGAGCACCACTATGAAAATTCTAACCTGCTTTATTCCGCAAACCTCTGGCACTGCTACCGTTTGCGGTTACGACACCTCTGCCGCACCGCTGGAGGTAACCAAGCACATTGGCTATCTTCCGGAGAATAACCCCCTGTATTACGATATGTATGTGCGCGAGTACCTGGAGTTTGTGGCCGGCCTGCACAAACTTGGAAAAATTACCAACCAGCGTATAGATGAAATGATAGAGGTAACCGGCCTTACTGCTGAGCGCAAAAAGAAGGTAGGTCAATTATCTAAGGGTTATAAGCAACGGGTAGGTATTGCGCAAGCGATGTTGCATAACCCCGAAGTGCTGATACTGGATGAGCCAACTTCGGGCCTCGACCCTAACCAGCTGGTAGAAATCCGCTCACTGATTAAGCAACTGGGCAAAGACAAAACGGTGATTTTCTCATCGCACATTATGCAGGAGGTGCAGGCCGTAGCCGATAGGGTTATCATCATCAATAAAGGCAAAATAGTAGCCAACGACTCTACCGAAAGCCTGCAGAGCAAAATAAGCAACGAGATAATAGTAACTGCCGAGTTTAAGCAAACTGTTGACCGCGGACTGCTGGGCATGATAAAAGGTGTAAAGAGCTACGAGCAATTGAAAGATGGTAAATGGAACTTTAGGGCTGAAGGCCAGAAAGACCTGCGCGAAGACATCTTCAACTTTGCCAAAGAGAAAAACCTGACCCTCTTACACCTAAATAAAGAAGAGTACTCTTTAGAAGATGTGTTTAAACAGTTGACTAAGTAGTTATGGGCAAGTTTGTTTTATAGCATCTGTTGCGTCCAAATCGCCAAGTAAAAATGCAGTGCGAAAGTCTTCACAAGCACCTTGCTTATCATTTAGTTTTAGCAATGCTACACCACGATTAAAAAAAGCTTTTGAATGCAGTGAGTAGTATCTAATCGCAGCAGAAAAGTAATCGATAGATTTTTCGTACTTTCCCTTATTATAAAATCCGGTTCCTTCTTCAACCAACATGTCAGCCTCTTTTTCATCTTTTTGGGCACTCTGTCCCCATGAATGACGTTTATCTAAAACAAAAACAACATTTATCGGAAGTGTATCTTTTAAAAATGTAGATCCTCTTAGTTCTTCATTAAATGGAGGAACAAGTTTTATAAGCCGCAAAGCTTCATTCGTAAATACATTTTCCGGATCATTTAAAACTTTTACAGCTTCCAGCTTTAGTTCGTTATTTATCCTACAGTTAACCTTTATAATGGCTTCTGTTTTGCTTTTGAACGCAGTTTCGGGATAAATCATTTTTTCTACAATAAATTGTGAGTAAGCTTCATATCCTCCATTGTAATAGTAAAACAAAAATTTTCGCCTATTATCGGTAGCTCCTGCAGTAGTAGCAAATGTAGATTGCAAACTCACTAATCCTATTGCTGAACCAAAATATAGAGTATGCTCAACTGTATGCAGGTTAAAATCTATAGGCAGGCTATAATATGATTTTACGGGAGTTTGATTAATAATGGCTGGTTTAAACCCCTTTAACCGCTTTACTATTCGTAAGGCTTCCTGATCTAAACCGGGGCTTACGCTTTTCGATACAGTTGTCGATTGTATCTCACCTTTCTCATTTATAAGTAATTTTAAAAAAACCTGTCCGTGAACGCCATTCTGAAATTCTTCTCGCGGATAAACCATTTCTTTCGCAATAGCAGTTGCTAATTCGTCCGCCCCGCCATTATATAGAGCCGGTTCATCCACTACTTCATAAATAGTATCAGCAACACTTCCTGTAACCGACGTCTTTACCTTAAAATTCACCGGCACACTGTACCAAACCCTAACCGGCTTGCCCTGTTGTAGGCCAGGGGCAAATTTTTTCAATCCCTTAGTTGCCGCTATTGCCGCTACACTTAACAAAGGATGCGGGCTCTTTACTGCATGCACGTCTGCTATGCTGCCATCCGTATTTACTACAAAGCGCAGGTAAACCTTACCCTGTATATTACTATCGGAACATTGCACCGGGTAATCTACCCGTGCAGCAATTTCCCTTAGCAGCGAGTCGTTACCCCCGGGGTATTGGGGCATCTGCTCGGCCATTATATAGATAGTGGTATCAGCTATGCTTTGCGCATGTAAGTTCGGGATAAAAAGGTAAGCACATAAGGCCAGCAGTAGGCGGGTGTAAAACATCGTTATTATATAAGGGTAAAGGCATATATAGTTATTAATTTCAAAAAATGACACGGTGCTGACTTTCTACCCTTAACTATTCCTTTATTTTAGCGCCGCATGTTTGCCATTTTCAAAAAAGAAATCCAGCAGTTTTTTAGCTCCCTGATAGGCTATATAGCCATCATCGTTTTTCTATTGGTGCTGGGCTTGTTTATGTTCATTTTTCCCGATACCAGCATACTGGAGTTTGGTTATGCTACCCTCGATTCGTTTTTCAGCATAGCGCCCTACATTTTCATTTTCCTTATTCCGGCTATTACCATGCGCTCGTTTGCCGAGGAAATTAACACCGGCACTATCGAGCTGCTCAGTACCCGCCCGGTTACAGAGTTGCAGATAATACTGGGCAAATACTTTGCGGCTGTGCTGCTGGTATTTATCGCCATAGTGCCTACGTTTATATACTTCTTTACACTTTATATTCTGGCCTCACCTGTAGGCAATGTAGATGTGGGGGGTATACTCGGCTCTTACTTCGGCTTGTTTTTTCTGGGTGCCGTGTTCGTGGCTATCGGCATCTTTTGTTCGTCGGTTACCTCTAACCAGATTGTAGCCTTTATAGTAGGCGTGTTCCTCTGTTTCTTTATTTATCTGGCTTTCGGCTACCTGTCACAGTTTGGTGTTTTTATAGGTAAAAACGATTATCTGGTAGAGTCACTAGGCCTTAGCGCACACTACGATGCCATGGGCAAGGGGGTGATAGATAGCCGCGACGTAGTATATTTTGTGAGCCTTATAGCCATGTTCATTCTGTTCACGCGCACCGCATTAAGCAGCAGAAGATGGTAAAATTCAAATCACATATTACCAACCGCCGCGATGCCATCATTCTACTGGTGCTGGTGTTCTCTATCCTGTTATTGGTTAACGTGGTATCGCGTTATTTCTATTTCCGCTGGGACTTAACCGCCGAAAAACGCTACTCTATTTCG
>DATGXP010000701.1:0-2329 GCA_035298845.1 Chitinophagales bacterium | reverse complement strand
CCAGTGGACTGCCGGTACCTATACCCACATTACCGGTTCCGGTAAATTTCAAATCGTTACCGCCTAAGGCAATGGTTGTGGGTGTGCTTAGCGTGCCACCCAGTTTAATATCGGGTGTAACGCCACCCGTGCTGTTAAGGCCATTGCTGGCGCTTACTGCAGTTACAGTGCCGCCGCTGTTGGTACTGTTTATGGTAAATGTGTTACCCGAACGGCTCACAGTAGTGGCTCCGGTGCCCTGAAGCGTTATGGTTCCTCCACCTACTCCTCCAGCTTGTGTAAGGTTTATATCGTTGGTACCCGCACCGGCAAGGGTTTGTGCCTCATTAGTAGCACTTAAATCACCCGTATTGGTAAGGGTAATGCTTCCTCCCAGTGCTACTGTTCCACCACCGCTCATGCCTGTACCCGGACTTACTGTAATAGAATTGTAGGTCAACTGATTATTGTTTACCTTTTGCCAGGCAGGGTTACCACTTACATCTGTGCCCCATACCTGGTGGCCGTTGCCACCCGTTGGACCGGGAACTAAACCCTTTTGGTTCAGTTCGTTATTCTTAATATCTAAGGTTAAGGTTGAGGTGCCCACCAGCCTTCCGGTATTATTGGTTAAGGTTACTGCACTGTTGCTGCTGGTAATATCGCCTGTGGCAATACTGCCTGTAGTTACAGCATAGTTTTGAGAGCCGGTTACATACCATCGGGTTTCTGTTTTATTGTATTGCAGGGTCACGCTGCTATTGCCTGCCACGCTTACCATATCGCTGTTAGTAAGTGTTTTTAGTGAATTTGCAGCTACCGAAGATGCGTTGTTTTTAATAGTCATTACATTGCTGGTAGTGTTTACTAAAGTAACCATCTGTCCATCGGCTCCTGTTACTGGTACAATGCCATATATAGAAAAAGCCGCTGTAGGGCCGGCAATGCGATAAAAACCTGCTTTTACACCCGTGGAAATATCAGGTAGTACTATGTTGTCGTTGGCTCCCCCGCTGGCCCCGCCATTTACTAGGGTGATAACTGGTCCTTCACGGAGCGAAAGTCCCCCGTTAATATCCAGTTTAGATTTTGGATCGTTGGTGCCTATACCTACATTTTGAGCAAAAAGGATTGAGCAACAGAGTGCTATGCCTGTAAAAGAGAGTAGTAGTTTTTTCATTTCACAGAGGTTTATTTACACAATAACTACAAAGTTTAAGCCATTAGGGTATAAATGGTTTAAAATACATATTGGTTATACAAGCTCGTTGTACTACAAGTTGCGTAAATCAGAAGGTGGATTACAAGGAATTAATTGTTTTGGCCGGAAAATGGCTAAAAATTGAGGTTTAACCGCACACCTGGTGCGGCAGCAGCATGGTAATAGCCTGTTTGTACCGTAGGTTGCCAGCTTAGGTGTATATCGTCTTTCATGTTCCAATCAAACAAATGAGCATCTACTGCGGCATCTACTATGTTTAGCAGGTAGAACACGCCTGTGCAAATTGCGGTAACATCCAGGCTGCGCTTAAAGTAGTCGCGGTACGATTTTAAGGTAAGTTGGTCATCTACTCCTTTGTAAGATGCGAATGGATCGGGCACTGTAGCCACTTGTGCGCGGTAGGCATTTCTATAACCTGTAAAATTACTGGCGGTGTAATACAGCGCATAACCTAACCCTCCCAGTCCTGCATATACAATAGGTATTTTCCAGTATTTTTTATTGTAGGCCTGTCCAAGGCCGGGCAGTGCTGCTGAAAACAAAGCTGCATATAGCGGGCTGTGTCTTCGCCATTTTTTGGCCGCCAGCGATGAGTCACCTGTGGGGTATTTAGAGGCGTCCCAGTAAAATCTTCGTTTGCTTCCGCTGCGTCTGGCCATTTCTGCCCGCGAAACTTTTGTGGTGGTATCTTCTACTACCGGCAGCACCGGCGTAGTGTCCTGGCCAATGCTCGATTTAATCGCATTGGATTGCTGAATAAATGCCTTATCGATGGAGTCTTGTTGATACTGGGATAAACTATCTGGCGGCGCTACAGGCGCATCCTGGCTATATATTAACGAGGGAATCGACATGCACATAGTCAGCAATACCCAACAAAAATATAACCTCCCTTTGTTCATCTATTTTTCTGTAATCGCTTCTACCAGCCTGCTAAGGTCGTCGTCGTTATAGAACTTAACTACAATCTCGCCTTTTCCATCGTTGGTTCGGTTGATATGTACTTTGGTGCTTAAGCTTGTAATAAGCTGGTCCTGCATTTTTTTGATGGTAAACGGTATGGCTGCCGATTTATTGGCGGCTACTGGTGTATTTTTCTTGGGTTTGCTTTCCAGGGTACGCACTAAA
>DATGXP010000700.1:0-2126 GCA_035298845.1 Chitinophagales bacterium | reverse complement strand
GGCGCGCGCTTTTATGCGCTCTGCTTTTGCGGCAGCGGCTTCTTCCTTATCGCGCAACTCCTGCTCTTTCTCGGCAGCTTTTTCTTCCGCAGTTTTTTTGCGGAAAATTTCCTTTTCGCTGTCGTAGTCTTTGCTAATAACTATCCCTACACCGGTTTTGTAAAGCGAGCCGTCAATCAAACCTTCATATTGATTTTCTCTAAAAGCCTTAAACCGTAAACTCCCATCTGCATTGATTTTATATTCTACCACTATATCGCCGGTAAGGCTGTTGGCATCGGTACCTTTCACCTCACCATTGCTGTTTTGCACATTTACGCTGGTGCCTACCTGCACCGTCAGCCGCTCTTTAAAGAAACTCTTTTTAAGCCCTACACTTACCTGGGTACCTTGATTAACGCCGGCAGTGGTATATTCATCATTGCTGTTGATACCCACACTCAAATCTATCCATTTAATGTACTTGCCCGATAGCGCGTTCAACTGGTCGGTAAGTACCTGGTTTAAGCTATTACGAGCCATATTGGTAGCAGCAGTAGCATAACCATCGCCCTCGCCGGCAGTGCCAATGCCCGCCGGTATAAACTTGTTTAAAATTATAAGCGCAAACACCTGTTTATTCAGTTCACTAGGGTCGTTGTTAAGCGAGTTGATTTTTGAATATACAGTTCCGCCAAACGCATTCTGGTCAGCTTCATTCATATCCAGCTTAAAACTTATCTCTGGTTTCAGTAATTCGCCCTTCATGCGCATCAGCACTTTAAATATAATCGGCTTTTTATACACGTTGCGCTCACCGGAAGTAGAGCTGGCCAGCTCGGTACTCAGCAAATCTGCCGGCGGGGTTTTAACCGTATACACAGCCGTAATATCCACCAGTGCATCGGTAGGGTTACCATTAAAAGTAATATAACCACCGGGCGCTATGGTAAGCTGGCGTTTAACCACCTTTTGAAAAGTTGCCTTGTAGGCCCCCGAGTTGATGTAATACGTGCCGGTAAGGTTTTGGTTGCCGCTTTCGTTCATGGCAAAACTCAACCGGCCTTCGCCGCGTATTACCAGCGAATCGCCGGATGATTTATCTACAATAAGTTTAAGCGTGGTGCGCGGTGTAATCTCCAGGTTAGCTTTCAGCTTAATGCCTTTTAGCTGGCCTATCATCAGGCTGTCTACATTCACATCATTTGTTATTACCTGCTCGCTGTCTATCAGCATCACCACGCCTTCTCCCCTATCGGTGCTTATTTTAGCCGATGGCAGCACCACCGAAATATTGGTACCATCCAGCAGTTTGGCATCCACATCTACAATAGGTAAAACCTCCGTTCCTTTTATGCTGATATCGCTATTAAGCAACACATGGCCAAAAAACAATGCATTATCTTTTATGGTGGTATTCATCACCGTAAAGTTGTTGGTAGTTACGTTGGCATCAAAACGCATTTTTCTAAAATCGGAGGTATACACCGCACCGGCTACCGTTGCCTTTTGCCCCAGCGAGTCGAGAATGGTAAACTGGCGGAAATAAACACCCTTGCCATCAATAGCAATGTGTTCATCTTTTAAGCGCAGGTAGTTGTTGATGTAAGCAAGGTTGAAACCGGCATCTTTAAAATATACATCGCCCACAATAACCGGTTGCGTGGCCTTACCGGTTACTTTTAAGTTACCGGTAATATAGCCTTTGGTGCGGCGCAGCTGACCGGCCGTAAACGGCTCGATGGTACTCAGGTTTAGCTTGGCAATATCTACTTTAAAATCGAGGGCATTGGTGGCACCGGCCGCGGTGTAAGAACCTATAACATGCACATCGTTTTTGTTACCGGTAAGGGTTAGCTGCGCCATGTATTTGCTGGCGGTAAGGTTATCGGCCTTCAGCGCAATATCGCCAATAGGTGTTTGCTGAAAGGCGGCATTTTTAATAGTAAGGTCAGATACAAAAGCGGGGGTCGTTTTCAGGTTGCGGAACTCTACAAAGCCATCCATTACCCCTCGGATAAATTGCGTGTCGGTTTCTATTATCTGCGAAAGGCTGCCTAATTCAAATCGGTCGAACTCGGCTTTGATAGAACCGTTATCTGTTTCGGCGGATACAATAGAAAGCGCCTGTGTGTTGTTGTTTAGTT
>DATGXP010000699.1:0-2729 GCA_035298845.1 Chitinophagales bacterium | reverse complement strand
ATGCTGTAGCATTCTGCAAAGCCTGCGTCTTTGGCTAATTGAATGGCTGCGGCTTTTCCTTTTTCACTATCCCCCGCCACAAATAAGTCAAGCTGGGTGTCGCCATAATTTGGGTTAAGCATATTATTGAAACCCGTTGTGTTGAAACACTTCACCACATCTTTCGTTTGTGTGTTATCTAAAATGGCATCGGTAGTATGCTTGTAACCTTGCGGGCCTCTGTTCATTACAACATTCATGGCATCAATAATTACTTTGCCAGTGGTGTCGCCAAGCGATTTTACTACTTCAACTGTTGCCGGGGCGGGTGTTGAAATTAAAATCACATCACTTTGCTTAACGGCATTTTCAAATGTGGCAAACCGGTCTTCACCAATTTCTGTGGCCAATTTGATGTTCTTTTCACTTAGTGGAAACCGAGCACCCACCAAAACAGTATGTCCCGCTGTAATCCATTTTTTTGCCAATGTTCCACCCACATTGCCAGAACCTATGATTGCTATTTTCATATTTTATTTTCTGTTTAAAATAAAAATAGCTTTTCTGGTTCAGGTTTTAAATTTAATAGAATGCTGACAAGGAAGGTTCTCATTCTTTACCCACATCGCTTTAGCATGTAAGATTCCCTTTATTTTTGTTATACAAACACTTACAATATATTTATCTTCCATATATGAAGATGCCTGTCTTTATTTTAATCCTAATACTCTATAGCTTAACCACTGTTGCACAAACCTGCACCAATAGTAGAGGCGAGGCTATCATAAATTATACGTTTGGCCATGGCCCTAATCCCGGCCCAGCACTTGCACCCGGTGTTACCAACCTGCAATACACCAGCACCGACTGCCCCTCAGATGGGTCGTACACCATTACCAATTTTACCGATGATTGTTTTAATGCCGGCTGGGTAACTATAGATGACCACACCGGCGATCCCAATGGTTACTTTATGCTGGTTAATGCCTCTATACAGCCTAATACCTTTTACGTAGATACTATCACCAATTTATGCGGCGATGTAACCTATGAGTTTGGAGCCTGGATTATCAATGTTGTAGACGCTTCCGGCAATTACATTGAACCGGACTTGACATTTACCATCCGGTCACCCAACGGCACAGTTTTACAGAGTAACTCAACCGGAAATATTGCCGGCTCAGGCACACAATGGAATTACTACAGCTTTAACTTCACTGCAGGCACCGGCACCAGTTCGGCTATATTCAGTATCAGCAATAATGCACCGGGAGGTTCTGGCAATGACCTGGCAATAGATGACATCAGTTTACGTGCCATAGGGCCGGGCATCGATGTAGGCATACAAGGCTATACTACCGATACAGTTTCTTTTTGCGGCACCATACCACCGCTTACCTTAACGGCGCAGGTAGAATCCTGCTACCCGGTTACAGTTTACCAATGGCAGTTTAGTTCCGATAATGGCACTACGTGGGGCGATATAGCGGGTGCTACAAATGTTATCTACTCCCCTACGGCTTCTGCGCCCGGCTCTTATCTTTATCGCATAGTAGTGGCCAACCAGGGAAACATAAGCAATGCGCAATGCCGCGTTATCTCATCAGTAATTGCAGTGTATTGCACGCCCGGTTCGCCCATTACTGTAAGCCCCAGCGACACCACCGTATGCCCTGGCAGTACAGTGGTATTCACAGCATCGGGAGGCACTAGTTATCAATGGTCTGATTTAACCCAGGGAGCGCAAAAAACAGTTACCGTAACCGGACCTGCATTTTATATAGTCAGTGCCACCAATACCGGCCCCGGCTGTACCGCGGTAGATACCGCTTTTGTTCACGTATATACTATTGCGGTACCTGTCATAGCTCAGCAGACTATCGGGTCCTGCGGGCAGGATACAGCTATTTTATCGGCAAGCGGTGGTGCTGCTTACTTATGGAGTAATGGCAGCACATCTTCTGCTATCAGCATCCATCCGGTAACTAACGCTACTTATACCGTAACCAGTACAGATGCGAATGGCTGCACCGCTACAGCTGCAGTTACTACAGTTGCCAGTACAACGTGGAGCATAAATCCTGATGTAGTAAATCCTCCATGTCCTTACATAAATACCGGTGCAATAAATCTTGTTGCCTCCGGAAACACCAGTCAATTACAATATATATGGGCCACAGGCCAAACCACCAATCAGTTAGACTCGCTGGCGCCCGGCACATATTCCGTGAGCGTTTCCGATAATGGCGGCTGCCAAACATCATTTACGTTTACGTTGACTTATTCCTACACGCTACAGGTTTCTATTTCACCTCAGAATATAAATGTGCCTGTAGGCTCCTCCGTTACTTTGCAGTCTACGGTTAATGTAAACAACGGCATTCAATATACGTGGTCACCCCCGCACGATTTATCGTGCACCGCTTGTGCCGCGCCTGTTGTAAACGTACAAAACAACGCCTATAAATATACCCTAACTGTTACCGACCAATATGGCTGTCAGGCTAGCGATTCCGCACGCATCAGTGCATTTCAAATTCCGTATGTGTATATACCCAATGCCTTCTCCCCTAATGGCGATGGTTCTAATGATTTCTTCCAGATATTCGGCCCCGGCTCAGTGCGCGACTACATCAATCATTTTTCCATCAAAATTTTCAACCGCTGGGGCGAACTCGTATATGAATCTTTAGACCCTGGCTTTAAATGGAACGGGGTTTACAAAGGTACACTACTGCCACCGGCAGTAT
>DATGXP010000698.1:0-6929 GCA_035298845.1 Chitinophagales bacterium | reverse complement strand
TAGGTTCGAGCGCAGAAGTTGAGAACACTCCCGCTATTGCCGGCATGATCCGCAAGGTGGCGCATTTAGTTAAGGTAGAAAACATTTAATAGCTTAAGGTTAAATACAAGTACAATGGAATTACATAATCTTACACCGGCTAAAGGTGCAATAGGAAAAAGCAAAAAAAGATTAGGCCGCGGCCAGGGTTCTACCGATGGTGGTACTGCAGGACGTGGACATAAAGGTGCGCAATCGCGCTCGGGATACTCTCAGAAACTGGGTTTCGAAGGGGGCCAGATGCCATTGCAAAGAAGAATGCCTAAGGTTGGCTTTACCAACTTCAGCCGTTTGGAATATGTAGCCCTAAACCTGGGTAAAATTCAGGAGCTGATTGACAAGCACGGCTTAACTGAAATTACAGTAGACAGCCTGCGCGAAAACGGCATGCTGGGTAAAAGAGCCCTGGTAAAGGTGCTTGGAACCGGCGAACTGACTACCAAAATAAACGTAAGCGTGCACGGTATAAGCGAAACTGCCAAAGCAAAGATTGAAGGGTTGGGTGGCAGCGTAACTATCGTAAAGAAATAAGAATTAAAAATAAAGTCCCAAAAGGACCCATCCCGATAACAATCGGGATTTTTTACTTAAACATACTATGAAATTATTTCAGAAATTAAGAGAGATTTGGAGTATAGAAGAACTTCGCCAAAGAATTCTTCTTACCCTTGGCCTGATCCTGATCTACCGTTTGGGAACCTACATTACCCTTCCGGGTATTGACCCTACGGCGCTTGAGAATGTTTCGAGCCAGGGTGCCGGCGGCATTTTAGGACTGGTAAACCTGTTTGCGGGTGGTGCGTTTGCGCGTGCTTCCATTTTTGCATTGGGTATTATGCCTTATATCTCTGCCTCTATCGCTATACAGCTATTAACACTGGCTATACCTTATTTTCAGAAACTACAGAAAGAAGGTGAAAGCGGAAGAAGACAAATTAACCAATACACCCGTTTGCTTACTATCGTGGTTACCGGCTTTCAGGCTGCGGGCTATGTAGTGTACCTGCGCAATGCAGATGCAGCCGCGGTGTTACCTAACTTATCTCCATTCCTGTTCTCTATTTCTACTATTGTAGTACTTACAGCAGGCACCCTGTTTGTAATGTGGATGGGCGAAAGAATAACCGATAAAGGTATTGGTAACGGTATCTCTCTTATCATCATGATTGGTATCCTTGCCCGTTTCCCCGGCTCTATCTTAGAGGAGTTTTCTTCGAGATTGGCTAAGGGAGGTTTGATTGCCTTTGTAATAGAAATGGGTTTCCTGGTAGTAGTTATAGGCGCTTGTATCCTGCTTATTCAGGGCACCAGAAGAATTCCGGTTCAATATGCTAAACGTAACGTGGTACAAGGTGGTAAAATGATGCAGGCCGGCGGTGTTCGTCAATACCTGCCTCTTAAGCTGAATGCATCTGGTGTAATGCCAATTATCTTTGCACAGGCTATCATGTTTTTGCCGGCTACTATTGCCCAGTTTATTCCGGGTTTCGACTCTAACAGCAAGTTCCTTATTGCCTTCAATGATATAGCATCGGTTCCTTACAACGCCGCATACTTCCTATTGATTGTAGCGTTTACCTACTTCTATACTGCATTGATTGTAAACCCTACACAGATAGCTGACGATTTAAAACGCAACAGCGGTTTTATTCCAGGTGTTAAGCCGGGTAAAAAGACCGAAGACTTTATTGATACAGTTATTTCACGTATCACATTGCCAGGCGCTATTTTCTTAGGTATAGTAGCTATTATGCCTGCTATTGTAATGTTGTTTGATGTTAACCGCTCATTTGCATTGTTCTTTGGTGGTAGCTCAATCCTTATCATGGTAGGTGTGGTGTTAGATACACTACAAACTATTGAGACTTATTTATTGAACCGTCACTACGATGGCTTAACATCATCGGGACGTATAAAAGGAAGACAAGGCCTTGCATCGGCAAGTATGTAATAACAAAAGAAAAACCCTTCTCACAACGAGAAGGGTTTTTTAGTTTACGAATTATGGCAATTAAGATAAAAACACAGGAAGAGATTGAGCTTATACGCAAAAGCTGCGAAGTGCTCTCTAACGCACTGGCAGAGGTTGTAAAAGCAGCTAAAGCAGGCACCAATGGCCTGGCACTGGATAAACTGGCCGAAGAGTATATAAAGGACCACGGCGGCAAGCCTTCCTTTAAGGGCTATCATGGCTTTCCCAATTCGCTTTGCATAAGCATGAACGATGATGTAGTGCACGGTATACCAACCGCTACACCTTACAAGGACGGGGATATAATATCGCTGGACTGCGGCGTGTATATGAATGGCTACCATGGCGATATGGCTTATACGATAGGCATAGGCAATGTAAAGCCGGAAATTGAAAAGCTAATGCGGGTAACGAAGGAATCGCTATTGCTGGGTATAGAGTTTGCCACGGCAGGCCGTAGGACCGGCGATATTGGCTTTGCCATTCAGGAGTATTGCGAAAGAAAGAACCCTTATAAGTGTGTGCGCGAGTTGGTAGGCCACGGTATAGGCAAAACCCTGCACGAGGACCCGCAGGTGCCTAACTATGGCCGCAAAGGCGATGGTGCCAAACTGCCCGAAAACTGTGTAATTGCCATTGAACCTATGGTAAACCTGGGCAAAAAGGACGTTTATACCAAAAAAGACAACTGGACCATAGCCACCCAGGATGGCACGCCATCGGTTCATTTTGAGCATACTGTGCTGGTAAAACCTATTAAAGCAGAGATACTTACCAGTTTTGCTGCTATAGAAAAGGCGGTACAAGCGAACCCTGAACTGGTGAAAATTTAAAAGATTAAGAGTCGGGAGTTTCCGCGGATGATATCATTTTTCATTGAATACTTTGTAATTCAATTTTTAATTTATCTTTGCCAACGTTTCTTAAAAAAGTTATTTTATAATTAGATTTTAAACAATGAACATTTACGTAGCAAACATTAGTTTCCGTGCATCGGAAGGCCAACTGAAAGATTTGTTTTCACAGTTTGGAGAAGTAACATCAGTAAAGATTGTAACTGACCGCGAAACAGGCCGCAGCCGTGGTTTTGGTTTTGTTGAAATGGCAAACGACAGCGAAGGACAAGCAGCTATAGCGCAGCTTAACGGCACCTCTTTTCAAGACAGAAACCTGGTAGTAAACGAGGCCCGTCCGCCAAAGCAATAAGCCGTATTTTATTTAAACAGAAAAAGAGAAGCCCTGCCGGTGTTTCGGTAGTGGCTTTATCTATATATTTTTTATTAACCGTTTTTTAATCACTTATTTATTTATTTATCATGAACATTTACGTAGCAAACATCAGTTTCCGTGCATCGGAAGGTCAGTTGAAAGATCTTTTTCAACAATTTGGAGAAGTTTCTTCAGTTAAAATTGTAACTGACCGTGAAACAGGCCGTAGCCGTGGATTCGGTTTTGTTGAAATGCCAAACGACGCTGAAGGCAGACAAGCTATCGCTCAATTGAACGGTAACAACTTTGCAGACAGAAACCTGGTAGTGAACGAAGCTCGTCCATCAACCAAGTAATCCAACTTTACAACCAAGCTTAGACAGTAATAAGTCACTAAACCCTGATTTATAACTAAAGCGTCCTTCATGCAAATGTGGGACGCTTTTTTAGTTTATACCACGCTATACACTAGGTGTGCAGCACCCGGAGGACTTGACAAAAGTTGTTTTATTTGCTATTTTAGATTGTTAGTTTAAAGGATTTTAGCAACCTTGTTTTTAGCAGTAATTCAAATAATTAAGACCACTTATGAAGAAACATTACCTCTTCGTGTTGTTATCGCTGGTTATTTATTCAGCCCAATCTCAAAATGTAGGTATAGGCACCAACGACCCTAAAAGTAAACTGGATATTAATGGTGGCCTTTCGCTACGCGAAGGACCCGTGCTTACACTGGCCAACGGAGGCGCATCGGGCGGTGCCAACGACAATATAGTATTGCCCGATATAACCGCTGGTGTTAAAGCCGGTTTCTATCGTATTGTAGGCCCCACGGCTGCATTCTCGGTGTATGGTATTGTGCCTGTAGCGGGTGCCGATGGGCAATTAGTAACATTGGTAAATACTACCAACAATGCCATGACGATTAAAAACAATGCCTCGTCAACAGCGGCCAATGGGTTTAAAACACTAACCGGCAGCGATATGATAAGCGTGGCCGGCAGCTCAAGCGTAACTATACAATACAACAAAACAGAAAGCCGCTGGTATGTTACCGGCTCTCAAAATTATGTAGTAACCACCGGTAGTATAGCCACGGGCGATATAACTACGGGCAACAGTGCTATTACCCTAACGAATAACACCGGCAGGTTGGTAGGCACAGGTACTATGACAGTAGATGTGCAAAACAATGAATTGAACAAAAAAGGTTTGGTACCCGGTCCTACCGGCGGCAATGGCAACCAGGTATGGGGCACCGATAATAGCGGAAACCCCGCCTGGCAAAAGGTAACCAACAGCATGCTGAACACCAGCAGCATTACCGTGGCTACCGGTAGCGGTATAAGCGTAAGCGGCAGCCCTGTAGCCCTTGGCGGTACCGTAACTATAACCAACACCGGCGACCTGAGCAATACGAATGAGGCACAAACAATATCAGGAGCAGGCACCAGCGACATCACGCTATCGCAGGCGGGTGGTGCAGGTGGCGGTACTATTACGCTGCAGGGCACAGGCGCTACTACTGTTTCGCGCTCGGGCAATACGTTTACCATAAACTCGACCAATAGCGGCGGTACCGTAACAGCAGTTACTGCCAGCAACGGCCTGAATGCCACCGGCACTACAGCTGTAGATATAAAACTGGGCGGCACGCTAACCACTAACACCACTATTGCTAATGCAGGTTATACTTTGGGTATTACCGGCGCCGGCAACGTAGGCATAGGCACAGCTACACCGGGCAGCTACAAATTAAACGTGCAGCAGGGTGCAGCTAACAGTTTGTTTGAAAGCAGCAGCGACGCGCCCCTTGAAATAAAAGGTACCGACACGTGGAGTGGTATTAAATTTACTGATGTGGCCGCGAGCGACTACATCTGGTATAATGGTGGCAACTCGACATTTGCGCTGGGCGGTGGCGGAAGCAACGTAAGCGGTAAAAAACTACACATTCACGGTGGTGCCTCGGTAGGTGCCGGCTATGCCGCCAGTGCCGTGCCGGCCAACGGTTTGGCTGTAGAAGGCAGTGTGGGCATCGGTACCAATACCCCCCAAAACACGCTGCATGTAAACGGCAGCCTGCGTTGGGGAGGCTCATCGGCAGCACCTTACACTTATTCATCGGTAGACCCTAACGGCTTGTATGTAGAGCAGGTGGGCAGCACAGCAGCCAACAGCAAAATAAGACTTCAAACTTCGCCATCGGGGTCCCAATCAACGTATGCACAACTTTATATAGACCCTGTTAACGGGTTTGGATTTACCTCGAGCGCCGGAGGCAACAGCGGGTTTGTGGGTGTGGGTACACTTGCACCATCTACTAACCTGGATGTAAATGGCAATGTGCGCATACGCGGTGGCAGCCCTGCTGCCGGCATGGTGCTTACAGCTACCGATGCCAACGGCAATGCCACCTGGAAAGATGCTGCCAACACCGGCATTAAATATACCGGCAATACCGTAACCGGTAACTGGTACCGCATAGCCAGCAACGATGGCACCCGCGCCAATGCTGTGTTTACGCTACGGGATTACATAAGCAGCGGCGGGCACTCTACATTAACATTTCAGGCAGGTTCATCGTTTAACGATGTAGCCGGTATCAGCTTTACTTTGCTAAACCACAATTATTACAGCACCCCCACTTTTACCAAGGTGCGGATACTTACAAAAACAACCTACGACCCGCAATACATTGAAGTATATGTAGTGCGCGATGGCAGCGTGGATTTTAGCATTACCGATAACCAGCAAGCTAATGGCTGGGTGCCTTTAAGCTGGACCGCCGGTAGCTTACCTTCGGGTTATACGGCCAACGAATACGAGATAAACACCCTGTTTAATATTGGTAACAACGATGACCGGTTTACAGTAACACGCACCGGCAATGTGGGTATTGGAACCCCTACGCCGGTTTCTAACCTACAGGTAACGGGCTCTACCACTGCTGCGGTAACAGTTTCATCGAGCAACTACCCTGCTACCTACAAAACCCAGTTAGGCGCGCAAGCAGGTGCACAAGGTATTTTAGTGCTGGGAAATAATGCAGCTAACGAAATACGTTTTGGTAATACCGCTGCCGGTGGTTACGGCTCGGTATACGTAAACAATACAGCCGATTATAACTCGGCTGCTACCGGTACGCTGGCCATGTTTTACAAAGCAGATGGCAATGTGGGTATTGGCAACGCTAACCCGGTAGATAAACTGGATGTAACCGGTCACATCACGCTTTCGGGTGGTAGTAAAGAAATCAGGTTCCGCAATGGTGCTGGCACTGTAGAGCAGTACGTATGGCACTCGGGTACATCTTTAGGTTTAGGTGCTGGTAGTGGCAGCAACTCTATGTTTATTACCGCAGCCGGCAATGTGGGGGTAGGTACCGGAAGCCCCAATGGTAAGTTTCATATTAACACCGGTGGTGCAAGCGGTGTGGGCTGGGGTACCGGTTTTAATATAGGCGATGCCAGCAACTACAGCGGGCTGATACAGGATGCAGGTGTATCGCGCTGGAGAAATTACGGCACCGGTGGCTACGATTGGTATAGCAGTGGCGGCACACAGTTGCTGGCGCTATCTAATGCCGGTACATTGGGCATAAGGGGAGGTTCGCCTGCGGCTGATAAAATCCTGACATCTACCAATAGCAGTGGCGATGCCGTATGGAGCAATGCCATACGTGTAAAACCTACTACTGAATCGTTTA
>DATGXP010000697.1:0-2211 GCA_035298845.1 Chitinophagales bacterium | reverse complement strand
GGCTCTATGCCGCTGGTTACATCCATGTTCATAGAGTAGCCAATGTTGGCGCCTACCACGGTGTAGTTGCGGTTGGTATCGCGCAAAGCAAAGCGGCCATCGCGCACATATTGCTGCACGGTGGTTACCTCGTTGTATTTTTCATCTACGCCTTTTATGGTTGCCAGCTGGGCCTCATCACCATACTCCAGATAGGCGTTTTCTTCCAGCGTGCGAGAGAGCGTAAGTACGCCATCCAACTTTAAAATTTTGCCCGACAACACGGCATTATCTTCAAACGTTTTGCCCTGCACTGCACGTACTTCAATGTCGGGGTAAAAAGAGTTGTAAAGGGACAGCACCAATCCTTCGAAACCATTGAACACAGAAAGCACTACTATTAATGCAAATGCACCTACGCCCATGCCCAACATGCTAACACGCGAAATTACGTTGATAGCATTGGTAGATTTTTTGGAGAAGATATAGCGTAAGGCAATACGGAATGCAAGCATAATATATAAGGTCCGTCATTGCGAGGAATCCCGACGCTCTGGTCGGGATGACGAAGCAACCTCCTAAATGGCTGGGGATTGCTTCGTTGGCCAAAGCGCCTCCTCGCAATGACGCTTTTATTTTAGGGCAGTATGCTACTACTCTGTTTTCTTTTTGGCGGCAGCTTTTTTCTTTACAGCGGCTTTCTTTTTAGCAACAGGCTTTTTAGCAGCTGCCTTTTTTTCCGGTACAATCTCTCCTTCTGCTTCGGGCTTAGGCGCTTGTATTTCGGCCTTCATTTTCTCGTCTTCCTCTTTAATCTTCTTAAACAGATCTTCTATGTGGTATGCATAGTCGAGGGTCTCGTCACGGAAAAATTCTATTTCGGGCATTACCCGCAATTGGTGACGAACTTTTTCGGCCAACTTGCGCTTTAACTCATGCTTGTGTTTGTAAAAGCTTTGAATTACTGCATCGGGGTCGGTGGTATTGAAAATACTAACATAAAACCTGGCCAGCGATAAATCGGAAGTCACTTTTACGTTGGTAACGGTTACAAAGGCTTTGCCGTAAATGGCTACTCCATCACGACTTAGTATTGCGGTAAAGGCTTCTTTAATAACTGAGCCTAGTTTTAATTGTCTACGCGAATCCATCTTACTTTTAAATTTAGGCCAAAGGTAAGAAACAGTTTAAGAAATATTTTCCTGTGCCATGCGTTTCAATCATCATTCTATATTTGCCTACACATGAAGAACCTGGTCCGTATACTTAGTTATGTTCGCAAATACTCGTTTCTGGCGGGGTTGAACGTTTTGTTCAATATACTTACGGTAGTGTTCTCGCTGTTTTCGGTGGTTATGATTATCCCATTTCTGCAGTTGTTGTTTGGCAAAATACCGCCTGTGCCGGTGCAGCCGGAGTTTCATTTAACCAGCACATGGTTTATAGAGTACATGAAGTTTATACTAAGCCGCGAGATTGTAGAGAATGGACAGGTAGCAGCCCTGGTGAAATTTGTAGCGGCAATTGCGTTGCTTTTTTTCTTCAAAAATCTGTTCCGCTATTTTGCCGTTTATTTCCTGGCTCCCATACGCAGCGGCTCGGTGCGCGATATACGGAATGAACTGTATGCCAAAATACTTTCACTGCCCCTCTCCTATTATAGTAAAGAGCGCAAAGGCGATATCATAGCCCGCCTTACCGATGATGTGAAAGAGGTAGAAATAAGCATTATCAGTTTTATTGAGGTTACGGTGAGAGAACCGTTGAACATTATCATCTTTTTAGGAGCCCTGCTGTTACTAAGCCCACAGCTGACTGCCTTTGTTTTTGTTATGCTATTAGTAACCGGCTTTATAATTGGCCGGGTAGGCAAAAGCCTGAAAAAACAAAGCATAGAAGCGCAATCGGTTTCGGGCAGGCTGCTTTCTATTGCCGATGAAACCCTGAGTGGATTGCGCATTATCCATGCATTCAATGCCGAAAAGTTTATGCGCGGACAGTTCCATAAAATCAACATGGAGTTTTACAGCCTTAGCAAACAAATAAATACCAAACGCGAACTGTCTTCACCACTTACTGAGTTTTTAGCTATGTGTGTAGTGTGCACCGTATTGTATTATGGCGGGGTGTTGGTACTGGAACACGGCAACCTGGAAGCTGAAACTTTTATCGCCTTTATGGTATTGTTTGCTCAGCTTATACCACCGGCCAAAAACTTTTCATCGGCCTCCT
>DATGXP010000696.1:0-7498 GCA_035298845.1 Chitinophagales bacterium | reverse complement strand
GTAACGTCGCTATATACCTCATGGACTATTTTGGCTTTCATAAAAAAACAGCTCTTAGATTTTAGAATTACAGTTAGTCGGTTACTTTTGCCACCCTCTGAAACGCAGAAGGTGTAGCTGTTGCTACATCACAAGGATGCCCGGGTGGCGAAATTGGTAGACGCGCTCGTTTCAGGTGCGAGAGCCGCAAGGCATGGGGGTTCGAGTCCCTTCTCGGGCACAATAGCCGGTGGGTCTTCCTATCGGCTATTTCCTTTTTTAGCCATTGGTTGAAACCGACATTACATTGATAAAAGCGTATAAACACATCTATTTTAACGATGGCCCAAAAGTCCGCTTTTTAAAAAAGTGTCCCCCCACTGCTGTTGTATAATGCTGAATAATAATCCTTTAGGAAGACAGGGTGTCCCTGGGGTGAATATTTTTGGTGTCCACCCCCTGTAAGCTTGGGCCGGTAATGGCATTACCGGTTTTGGTAATCTCATTACCGGTAAGTATGCCGGTGGTTAAAACCACCGGCAGCCTGATAAATGGAATAAATTCATCTATTTAATTGCGGACTGGAAGTCCGCCAATGAAGAACCAGAAACCCCTTAAATGCATTTGTTGTTATTTTCACCGGATGCATACGGCAGATGTAGTCAATTTTATAAGTAAGCTTAGCCCACGAAAAATAGGCAATGCGGCCAGTGTGCTGTCGTCGTTCTATGTATCTAAGTGGAGCGGCAGGGCAGTGCAGTATGGTGTGCCGTTTAATGTATCGATAGAGCCTACTACTACCTGTAACCTTGGGTGCCCCGAGTGCCCGAGCGGATTGAAAAACTTCACCCGGCCCACCGGTAACCTCGATTATGATTTTTACAAACGCACGGTAGATGAAATAGGTGATAAACTGATTTACCTCTACTTCTATTTTCAGGGTGAGCCGTATATGCACCCTAAGTTTTTAGAGTTGGTGAAGTATGCGGCGCAGAAAAACATTTATACGGTAACCAGTACCAACGCACATTTCTTAACCGAACGCAAAGCGCGCGAAACGGTAGAGAGCGGACTGGATAGGATTTTGATTTCGATAGACGGCACTACGCAGGATACGTATGAGCAATACCGCATTGGCGGTAGTTTAGAGAAGGTAATAGAAGGAACTAAAAACCTGGTAAAAGCGCGTAAAGAGCTGAACTCTAAAACACCGCATATAGCTTTCCAGTTTTTGGTAGTAAAACCAAATGAGCACCAGATAGAAGATGTAAAAAAGCTGGCGGCAGAAATTGGTGTAGATGAAGTGAAATTAAAAACCGCGCAGGTATATGATTTTGAAAATGGCAATGACCTGATTCCTACTCTAGACCAATACGCCCGTTATAAAAAACAGAGCGACGGCAAATACAAAATCAAGAACGAACTACTCAACCATTGCTGGAAACTATGGCACAGCGCCGTAATAACCTGGGATGGTAAAATTGTGCCCTGCTGTTTTGATAAAGATGCGCAGCACCAACTGGGCGACCTGCATACTAAAACCTTCGGGCAGATATGGCAGAGCGATTTATATCAATCGTTCCGCTCACGTATATTAAAGAGCCGCAAAGAGATTGACATCTGCACTAATTGCAGTGAAGGGACGAAGGTGTGGGCTTGAGTAGTCTTCAGTCTTCAGTCGGCAGTCCGCAATAAATACAAGAACAAATGCGGGCTGGCAATTTAAAAGGGTTAAAAACATTCCATATGTGTAAATAATATTAAATTCAGTTATGGATGGACTGAAAGAAATAATAACAGAAGTATGGAAAAAGGAAACTAAAAACACGTTTACTTTTCTTACCGGTGCGGGCTTATCGGCAGACAGCGGCATACCTACTTATCGTGGCAGCGATGGCATTTGGATTAAAGGCACCCGGTATCATAAGCCTGAGGAATTTGGCACGTTTAAATATTTTATTGAAAACCCGGAAGAAGTATGGCAACACACTATGTTTCGGAAACAAATGTTCAGGAATGCAGCTCCCAATTCCAGCCACACTACTATAGCCGAAATAGAAAGCTTACTCGGTGACAGATTTCAATTAATTACTCAGAACATAGATAACCTTCACAAACGTGCAGGCAGTAGCAATGTATACGAAATACACGGAAATTACCGCGAAGTAAAGTGTTCAGGAAAATGCAAAGGTATATTATCATTTCCAGAGGGAGTTGGCGATAAAAATGAAACTGAAGATTTATCGGCCGAAGAAATAGATTTATTAAAATGTCCTAGATGTGGTAGCTGGCTTCGCCCAAACGTTTTGTTGTTTGATGAAGAATATGATGAAGTGACCAATAAAAAATTCAGTGCGCTAAGTGCTGCTAAAAACACAGGTATTTTGTTTGTGACAGGCACTTCGGGTGCTACTAACCTACCTATGGAAATTGCGAAAACAACATTAAAGTATGGCGGATATGTGATTGATATTAATACAGAGGACAATCACTTCACAGATCTTATAAAGGATAAAAAAAGAAAATTGATTATCCGAAGCAAAACGTCGGAAGCGCTACCTGTAATCAGAGATTTGATTAGCGGCTGTGTTAATGATGACGCTAAGGTGCAGGTGTAGTAACTGTTGGCAGATAACCACCACTACAAGCGTTACTTGCCGCTTGTAGTGGTGGGATTGCTTCGTCGTCAGCCAAAGCGCTGCCTCCTCGCAATGACGCACATGGTATAAAAAAAGAAGTTCCACTTTTTGAAAAAGTGGAACTTCTGAAAAGACGCCAGCATGGCGTCTCTACAATAGCGCGAGCATCGCGACTCTACTTCACAAGCATCCGTTTCAAGCCAACACCTTCTTCGGTTTTTAGTTGAATGAAATAGATACCGGTAGAGAATTTTTTGTTGGTGATGAAGAATTCCTGTCTTCCATTCTTGGTTTCCAGCATTCTGAAATCAACCACGCGGCCGAGGGCATCGGTCACCTTCATTTCGGCCGGGCCGGTTTTGTCGGCGTCAACCGTAAGTGTAAATGAACCATCGTTAGGGTTAGGGTAAACAGTCCAGCTTTCATCGCTAAGGCCGGCTATGCCTACGTGGGTATGGTCTATACAGGCTGTATCGGCACAACCGGCACCGTTGCTTACCACTACGCAATAGAAACCTGTAACCGATGGCGTGTAGAACTGGTTGGTAGCACCAGCTATAGGGCTGCCACCCGGATAACCGTTATACCATTGGTAGCTCATGCCACCCGGCAAGGCCAGCAGTGTATTGCCGTTTTGCGAAACAGTAGCCACCGGTGGAGCAAATACACAAATAGTATCTACACAATCTTTGGTGCCCGGCAGGTTGTTATTGATAATGCAAATAACCTGGTGGCAACCCGGTGGAGTGTAAGTAACCGTATGCGGGCCCGGGCCTGAGGCCGTAGCCGGTGAACCGTTCTGGAACTGCCAGAAGAAAGTTAAACCGGTAGGGTTACCGCCATAGCTAAAGGTACTGCTTTGGCCCACGCAGATAGAATCATTAAAATCCAAATGGCACTCAGGCGTATTGCCTTTGCGGCAACTAAGGTTAAAGCAAATGGTCGTGTCTTTACATATCTGAGTACCGTTGCGCATAATGTATGTGATACACAAAATAGTATCGGCAGGGCCGGTAGGGGTATAGAAGCCATTGATGATAGCTGTGCTGCCATTAAGCACCAGTGGGTTAGGCCCCAGTATAGTAGTGTTAGGACTGGTTTGCATCAGCATGGTTCCGCAGCCGTTAATGATGATATTGAAATTAAACTGCACACCGGTAGGGCCCTGCTTGCACCATACCGAATCGCTGATGTAATTGAAGTAACAGCAGGTGGTATCTACATGCTCATCGCATGGTGGCAGTATGATACAATCGGTGTCGCTGTAGCAACATATTAATTCGTTGTGCATGGAGTCATGCTCTAAAATATGTGTGCGGAAGCAAAGTGTATCGCCCGGGGTGCCGTTATATACCGTTGTAGATAATTGCGGCGATGTGCCACCGGCCGGTATGTTTACAAATACCACTGCAGGAGCAAATGCCACATTCAGGTGAGGTTGTAAAATCTCGATATTAACCTGCGATACAGAAATAGCCGACTGGTTAGATACGTGGTAATAGATAACCTGCATGCCATTGCTATCGCACGCCACGCTGTCTATCCAGAAATCGGCGCAGAGGCTATCGCAGGGATATAAAGTAAGGTTAAGGTCGCCGGTGGTATCGGTACAACCAAAGGCATTGTTTACTATAACCGAGTAACTGCCGCTGGTGCTGGTAGTATAGGTTTGCGCATTAGCACCAAAAATGATATTGCCATTAAGCAACCACTGATACGTATAGCCCGCACCATAAGGGCCGACAATAGTATAAGGCGCACAAGTATCGAAACAACCTTCGTAGAAAGTGCAAAGCTCGGGCAACGGATTGACCGTAACACATAAGGTGGTGTTGTTACTGCAACCAAAGGTATCGGTGGCCATTACACCATAACAGCCGTTTTCGGTTACATAAATAGTGTCGGTTACTTCACCGGTGGTCCACTCCAGTGTTACGCTTGGGTCGGGGTGAGACGCAAACAGAATAATTGTATCACCCTGGCAAACTGTAGTAACCGTAAGCGGTGTAATAACCGGTGGCACCGGTGGCTGGTGCACGGTGATAACATACGGCAGCGACGTATCGCCACAACCGGTGCTTGTATCTGTAACTATTACCTGGTAAGTAAATACGCCTACACCGGTGCTAAAACTATTTACAAATACGCTGCTTCCGGTAGTGCCGTTGGCATTAGGGTCGTTGCTTATCCAGCTATAAGTCCAGTTGGGATTATAGGTTACATTCAGGTTAGTAAACTCGCCCAAACACAAATCGGCATCGCCGCTATTAATAATAATAGCCGGTGGTGCATTGTTTACTATAATGCGGATAAAGGTGACGTAAGGACAACCACCTGCATCAGTCATAGTTAATGAATAGATGCCGGTAGATGTAACGGTGATAGAATCGTTGGTTGAGTTGTTGCTCCATAAATAGGTACAGGTACCGCAAGTGGGCGCTACCAGCAATACGTTGGTACCTGCACACACAATGGTATCGGGGTAGGCCGTAATGTTGCCACTGAGTGTGGGCGCCGCTACCGGTATGCTTTGTATGGTGGTATCGTAGCAGCCATATATATCGTGCACTATAAGGGTATCGCTGTAAGTGCCCGATGGGGTGTAGGTATGGAAAGGGTTTTGATTGAGCGAGGTGCCGCCATCGCCAAAGGCCCATTGCCAGTAATTGATAGACGCAAAAGAGCCATCGGTAAACTGAACAGGCTGGCCCACACAATTTGGCCCGCTGAAAGTGAATGCAGCAGTAGGCTGTATAGGCACTGTTACGGTATCGGTAATAGTATCGGTGCACAGCGAATTGGTAACTACCAATGTAACTGTATAGGTGCCCGGTGAAGCGTATAGGTGGCAAGGGTCTTGTAAGGTAGATGAAGTAAGGTCGCCAAAGAACCACTGCCAACCGGTGATATTGTTGCCGGCGGTATATGTGCTCATATCGGTAAAGCAAACAGAATCATTATAGCAACCGGTGCTAAAATCGAACTTACCGGATAGTGGTATCTCGATATGCGCGGTATCGTTTAACAGGCATGAGTCGGTAAAAGTAGTATTGTAAACATAACCGGTAAGTGTAACCAGGTAGAAACCCGCCTGCGCGTAATTGTGAGTTGGGCTTATAGCATTAGAGCCAAAGAAGTCGCCAAAATTCCAGCTAAAGGAAGAAGGGTTGGCGTTAACCGATGTATTGGTAAACTGTATAGGGTTGCAGCTGGTATGCGTAAAGCTGATATTGCCATTAAAGTTACAAGTACCCGGCCCTGAGCCATTGCAGCTATCTACATTTATTACCAACGTATTGGATAAAGCGGTGCAGCCATTACTAATATCGGTAACTGTAACAGCGTAATTGCCTGCTGCACTAAAGTTGCGGCACTGTGTAGTTGGGCCGCCTACGTTCCAGGCATACGTATAGTTAGGATTGCCCAGCGCACACATGTTTACAATAAACGGCTGGCCTATGCAGTAAGCCAGGTTGTGGAAGGTGCTAATGCTGGCGGTAGGCCCGCTTACATACTGCACATTAATTTGCGAAAGCGCCGTACAGGTATTGGCACCAGTTACGGTTACCTGGTATAAACCATCTACAAAAATAGTAGTGGGGTTAGCTACCGATGAGTAACCACCCGGCCCGCTCCATTGGTAGCTGGCCCCGCCCAACGCCTGTAGCTGCGCACTGCCACCGGCACACAGGCTGCTAAGCTGGGTTACCGTAGGTATAGGTGCAGGGTTGATAAGAATAAAAACAGAGCTGCTCACATTGGCACCACACACATTTACAGCCAATGTAACCGTAACGGTTTGCGGTGCATTGTTGCCCCACTGTATTTGCGACGATGCGCTGGTAGGCGATAAGAATGAGCCGGAGTTGGCGGGATTAACCGACCACTGATAAGTAGTGCCCGGCGGGTATATATTGCTAACTGAGAGGGTATTGGTAGCATTGGCACATACCATTGCCGGTGCATTGATAACCGGTGGCCCTACCGGTGCAGGGTAAACGTTTTGCACTGTAGTATCGGAGTTGCAGAAAGGCGAATTAGGCATTTGCGCATAGGCGCGAACAATAAACGGCGGCGTGTTGCCCCATAGCACAGTAAGACAATTGCCCACACCGCTCACCGGTGTGCCGCCGGTAATAATCCAGTTAACGGTGCCGGTAGCCGTAGCGCAGTAGTTAACCGAGCTATTGGCACATACAATAGTATCGCCAGTAATAACCGGAGCCACAGGCGCTGCCACTACCCGCACTATTGTATAGGCTGTATCGTTACAACTCTGGTTGGGGTTTACAGGCCATGCCTTTATAGTGTAAAGCCCAGGTGTATTCAACCAGTTTACTGAAATAGAAGGGGCCGGGCCACCAGGTATTATTACGGGACCGGTAGGAGAAACAGACCATAAGCACACTACCGAATTAGAAGCAGAGAAGTTAGCCAGTGTATTAGCGCACACTACCGTTTGCCCGAAAATTTCTAACCGCGGGCGCACGCGTATTACAAACTGCGCCGTGCCACCACAACGTAAAAACGAATCGTAGAAAGCTACGGTAAGTGTATCGTTGCAGGGGCCTACAAAATTGCCCCAGCAAATTTCTACTTCATTACAACAAACAGAATCGCTTAGCACACCGCAGGCACCGCTGTTAAGGCTCCAGGTATAGCCTGCACCACTAAAAGCAGGCAGGGTATATTTTTCGCAATCGCCGGGGCAAACTTTGTTGGCACCGCTTATTACGGCAGTGGTAGGCACCAGCGGAATATAGGCATACGTAGTATCGCTGCATAAACCCACACAACCGGTAACTACCAAACCAAGTGTACCTATCTGGCCGGGGCCCCATGCTACGTTAACCGATGGCAGGTTGTTAGGCCCAATGATA
>DATGXP010000695.1:0-4065 GCA_035298845.1 Chitinophagales bacterium | reverse complement strand
GATTATGCTTTGGCTAACGGCATTGATATTAACCAATCGGGTATAGAAAGGGCCGTATGTATTGGCGAGCCGGTAAGGCAGGCAGATTTAAGCCCTAATACACTGGCAAAGCGAATTACAGAGAAGTGGAATATTAAGCTGCACTCTACCTATGCCTCTACCGAGATGCAAACAGCATTTACCGAGTGCGAACATGGCAAAGGTGGCCACCTTAACCCTGAGCTGCTGATTGTTGAAATACTGGATGATAATGGCAAACTATTGCAGGCCGGTGAGTTTGGTGAGGTTACCATCACTAGCCTGGGGGTAGAGGGCATGCCGCTACTGCGTTACCGTACCGGCGACATTTGCTGTTATTACAATGAGTCTTGCGCGTGCGGACGAAATACTATCAGGCTTTCGCCTGTAGTGGGCCGCAAAAACCAAATGATAAAGTATAAAGGCACTACTATATTTCCACCCTCGGTTTACGATGCACTTAGCCAGGTGCCGGAGGTTAAAGACTATATAGTGGAGGTAACCAAAAATGATTTAGGCACCGATGAAATTCATATCCACGTAGCCCTCAACGGCAACCTGGACGTAGCCGAACAGAAAATAAAAACATCCCTGCAGTCAAAACTGCGTGTTACACCTTCTCTAAGCTTTGTGTCGGCACAGCAGCTACAAAGCATGCGCCCTGCCGACAGCCGAAAACCTTTAATGATTATTTTTAGATAAATACCGAGGGAGTTTGTTTTTATAGATGTATAAAAGAGGTTATCTGTTTTGAAGCATTTTTTTATTTTGCGGCAACAAAAGAAAATAACTACTATGAAAAAGATCTTATTGCTATTGTTAGTGGCAACTTTTGCTACTATTGTAAATGCGCAAGACCCTAAAACTGTTTTTACTGCAGAAAAAATTGTGTTTTATGGGCTTGATTTTACGAAAGCAAAATTTGCTATACCCGATGCAAAGCCTGCTGAGATAAAGGACACCTATTTTGAAGCATGGAACGAAACAGTGTTCGGTGATAACGGGCGCTTTCCGAAAGAATCGGCATTTGGAAAAGTAACCGTATACGGCGACCCTACAGTAGTAAAAAGGCGCAATGCAGCCGTAAATACAGCTGATATAACAGGCAAGTACGAAAAGCCCCTGACAAGAGAAGATTTGCAGGGCGTAATAAACGATTACAAGGACGGTGTAAGAAAAGAAGGGTTGGGTGTGGTGTTTATTGTTGAGCATTTTAGCAAAGCAAAAAAAGAAGGTATTGCAAGTATTGTGTTTTTTGATATCGCATCGCGCAAAGTGTTATTGGCAAAGCGCATGTCTGGCGAGCCTGGTGGAGGAGGGTTAAATAACTACTGGATGCGCACGATACAGGTAATGTTTGAAAAAATGGGTGCCACTGAGTATTACCTTTGGCAAAAAGAGGTAATGGGTAAGTAATCCAGCCTATCAAATGGGCGAAAGGGCTTTTGTATAAAAAACAAAAGCCCTTTCGTTTTTAACGCCCATAGAGCTCCGCTACTACTTTACTGTGGCATAAATACAATCTTCTTTAAGGCTATCTTGCTCAAAACAAAACCTCTTTTTCCCTGTGGTATTATCCAACAGTATGTTAACGGGTCCCGCTTTTCCATTTATTACAAGGGTGCCATTGTCGGTGCAGGTGCAATGTATTACTTCACCTGCTTCTTCCAGCGTAAAATTTACGCCATCATATTTAATAGATAGGGTTTGTTCACGGTCTTTGTAATCGCCCACGTAGCGCTTACACTTACTTAGTTTGTTGCAATCTTCCAGCATAAAGCAGACGACTATAAGTGGAAGTAGGAGGTGTTTGGTAATCATGTTGTAGTTTGGTTAGGGTTGGGTTGGTGTAAATGAATATTATTTGTTTTTCATAGGTTTTAGTTTTAGTGTTTTACTTTTTGGGGTTCAATAATACCTGAAGGCTTTTGTTTAGTTGCTTGTTTCTGATCTACAACACGATTGCAAAACCGCTCCGGAAAATACAGCGTAAAGCAATAAGTAATGTCTTCTTATCTAAATAGTCATTTCATCCTGGACAAAAAAGCGAGTGGGTTGGGATCGTGCTGAAAGATAGGAGTAGTTTTTATTCCGGCAAAAAATCAGTGGTATTTTATTCAGCTCTATCACAATACAACCGGTGCCAGGTATTGTTGTTGTAACACGTTTTGCCTCTGTCGGTTCAGACTATTTTAATTTATCTTAGTGGCCATTCAATTAAATACAACTATGGTGGTATACAGAGATGGTGCAGTAGGTGCATTAATGGATTTGTATGAGCAAAGCGTTCACCGGTACATTGGTTTGCTGCAATCCCTCAGTCACCAACAGTATCTGGCAATAATGGATAATGCAACCGAAGATGCAGATTGCGTATCCGCTCGAAGCATAACCAACCACGTATTGCAGGCCGGTTATGGGTATGCAAATTACATCCGCCGGCAGTTTAACGACCCGCTTGGCGCAAAGAAAGATAAGTACGATTTACCCGATACTGCTATGGCTATATTGGAATTGGAAAAAATGATGGCGTATACCCTGCAAACTATGGAAGACAAATGGAATCTTTCGTATGAAGACGTTGTCAACAATCAGATGAAAACTGCCTGGGGCCAACAGTATGATTTTGAGCAATTGCTGGAACATGCCATCGTACACGTTATGAGGCATCAGCGGCAGATAGAGAGGTTATTGCAAAACGCCACCACCGGTAAGTAAAGTCAGGACTTAATGCTTTCCTTTACACGGATGTTGTATAGATATACTGCCGCTGCCAATGCACCCGCAGCACTTATTAAAAATACAGCATCGGGCGAAACAAATTTCCATATTACCCCGGCCAACGTGCTGGCTAATAAAACGGCAATAGAGTTTAATCCCGAAAATGTGCCAATGGCAGAGGCTGTCTCTGTTTTGGGGACCATATTGCTTATAAGTGCTTTCGATATACCATCGGTGCTGGCTGCATAAATACCATACAACACAAATAGAATAACAAAACCGGTAAGGCTGTGGTTGATACCAAAACCCGCATACACCAGCACAAAAAATACGAGTCCAAACAGCATCGTTTTCTTCATGCCAAATTTATCGGCCAGGTGGCCCAAAGGAAATGCTGCCAGTGCAAACACCAGGTTATACAAAATGTAGCAGCCTATAACATGGTAATCGCTTAGCCCGCTTTCTTTAATTTTCATTAGTAAAAAGAGATCGCTACTGTTAAACAAGGCAAATAGAAGTAGAGCTCCTACAATCTTTTTATAATCTGCCGGAGCTGTAGTTAGGTAGTCGAACGTTTGTGATAGTTGAAACGAAGGTTTCTCGTTGCGCGGCAGTTTTTTCTCCTTTACAAAAAGCGTGAGCAGGGTGCCCAGCAAGGCCGGCACAAACGCTATCATAAATATCCAGGTGTATTGGGCCGGGTAGTAATATAAAAACACCAGTGCCAGCAAGGGGCCTATGGTAGCGCCCAGTGTATCCATCCCTTTGTGAAAACCAAACACCTTTCCCTTGTTCTCCGGTGTAGATTCATCGCTCAGTATGGCATCGCGCGCTGCGGTGCGTATACCTTTGCCCAGCCTGTCGGTAGCGCGCGCACTGAATATCCATAGCGGGTGGGTAAATGCGGCCATCATAGGTTTAGAAAAAGCGCTTAGCAGGTAACCAATATTTACAAAAGGCAACCTCCGGCCCATGCTGTCGCTCCAGCGGCCGAAGTAGCCTTTGCTTAGCCCTGCGGTTGCTTCGGCAAAACCTTCCAGCACACCAATCAGCACCGATGAAAAGCCTATGCTGCTCAAAAACAAGGGCATTACCGGGTATAGTATCTCGCTCGAAATGTCATTCAGCAAGCTTACTACCGATAATATCCAAATGGTTCGGGTAAGGTATTTCACAGCGTAAGTTTAATACTTAAGTTGAAGACATTTTGAATGTGTTATATACGGGCGGTTATTTTTACCCATCTTTGCACTATGGAAATGAAGGATAGAAACTTTGAGAGCGAATTTAAATTCCAAACCTCGCGCAGCGGCGGGGCAGGAGGGC
>DATGXP010000694.1:0-3821 GCA_035298845.1 Chitinophagales bacterium | reverse complement strand
ATTTGGTAATGTAGTACAAGGTATGGATGTGGTAAATGCTATTGCGCAAGGCGACAAAATGAAAACCGTTCGTATTATCCGCGTAGGTAAAGAAGCTAACGCGTTTGATGGCAAAAAGACATATGATGAAAAATTAGCTGTTGCTAAAAAGAAAGCCGAAGAAGAAGCAAAAGCAAACTCAATGACTGCAGAACAATTGGTAAAAGCCAAATACCCTACAGCTCAAAAAACTGCCAGCGGTTTATACTATGTGGTTGAAAAAGAAGGTACAGGCGCCCAGGCACAAGCAGGAAAAACTGTTTCGGTACACTACACTGGTACGTTAGCTAATGGCAAAAAATTCGATTCATCGCTTGACCGTGGACAGCCTATATCATTTACCTTAGGTCAGGGCCAGGTTATTAAAGGCTGGGACGAAGGCATTGCCCTGATGAAAGTAGGTTCTAAGCTTAAGTTAATCATCCCTTCTGAACTTGGTTATGGCCCTAACGGCGCTGGCGGTGTAATTGGCCCCAACGCTACCCTGGTATTCGATACCGAATTGATGGAAGTGAAGTAGTTTGTGTTTTACGGTATACCATAAGCAAAAAAGGCACCCATAAGGTGCCTTTTTTGCTTATGGTATACGTGTGTTTTTATGCTGCTTTGAGCACTATACTCATCTGTTGCTGCAAGGTTGTCTTTTCTGTAGAGGGAACTTCTGCTTCTGGTTTAGCCAGCGTAAAGTAAAATGTTGTTCCTTTGTTTACTTCTCCTTCAAACCAAATTTCACCTTTATAGTAGTTGATTATTTTTTTGCAAACGGCAAGGCCTATACCGGTTCCTTCAAATTGGTCAACGGTATGCAGGCGCTTAAACATTTGAAATAATTTGCTTTTATAGGCAGCGTCTATACCAATGCCGTTGTCGGCTACACTAAATGTAAATACACCGTTTTCATGCGTATAATCTATTATCACCTCAGGCTTTTCGTTCGTGTTAAATTTAATGCCATTGGCTATAAGGTTTTGAAACACATGGTGCAGCATACTGGAGTGTACCTCGTCAAGCACAGGTAATTGTTTCTTTATTATTATCTGTGCGTTTTTTTCCTTGATTTTTTCGTTCAGCTCCATTTGTATAGTGCGCACCATCTGGTTTAGGTCAACCACCGACATAGGAGGCAGGTTGCGGTCTACCCGGCAATAGCTTAGCATATCATCTATCTGGTTGGTAAGCCTATCGGCACTTTGCTTACTCATGTCTATAAATTCCTTTGCACCCTTGGGGCCGCTGTCTCCAAATTGGCGCGATAGCAGGTTCATAAAACTACTTATGTTACGCACCGGTGCTTTCAAATCGTGCGAAATTATATAGCCGAAGTGCTCCAGGTCTTCATTGCTGCGCTTTAGCTCTGCGGCTTGCTCATTCAGTTTTTTGTTGGTGGCCGCCAATTGCTCCTCTGTTTTGTAGTTATAATAAGTAAGCATGTAAACCGCAGATCCGAAAAGCACAAATATTACCCAGGTATTTATCCTGAAAATATGGCCCTGTGTAACGAGGTCGATATTATAGGGCGTAAACGCAGGATAAATTTGCTGATACAGGTTAAATCCAAACACGGCGATAAGCACACCGGCAATTATGTATTTGTAGTCGCGAACGTTAAATAGTAAAAAAGGTATTGTATAGCTTATATAGTAAAACTCGTGCACGCCGCTGGCATGGCCAATAAAGCAGGCATTAAGTAGTATTACGCAATTAAGGCTTAGCAGGAAAACCATGCGGGCGCTCTTGTAGTGGCGCTTGTAGTTTAGCCACAATACACCCAGTACAAAAAATGTAATGATGCCTTGCGATAAGCTGAGAAGATAATGCCCGGCATAGCAGGAGTACGCCACATAGAATGTTACCCCTACCACAGTAAGTATAGTTTCAAGGTTGGTAAACCGTATATACCGCTCTTCTTCGCGCGAAGTGTGCTCGTCTATACCGTTGTTCATTACACAACTGATAAAATTTTGTAGGTGTTTAATCACTTTGCCCTCTTTTTGAACATTATATACGCTGTTTATACCCAAACAGTTTTCGTTTTAAAAAGAAAGACTTGTAACTGTATCGGGTAAAACGGTATTTCGGCGCTTTTAGGGGCTTAAAGCGGTTTTCACGAACTCTGGCTATTGGGGTCTATGCGCAATGCCTGAAAGATAGAGGAATAAGAAAATGGCTTTTCAAGAAATACGTCAGCGCCGTATTCAAGAGCGGTGTGGCCGGGTAAATCAACAGCCGATATAAATACTATGAATACACCCGGTAGCGACTCTTTAATCTCCTTTACCAGGTGAAGGCCTTGCCCATCGGGTAAGTTATTGTCAAGAAATATGACTTCCGGTTTTAGCTGGTTTAGAAGCTCTTTGCCGGCAGCCAGTGTATGTGCATACTCTACCTCGGGTATAGCCTTTTTAATTACAGACCTCAACATTAAGCAAAGGTCAGAGTCATCATCGATAATAAGTGCTTTTGAATACCCGCTGCTCATGGTCATTAATATTATTGTTACAACAATAAAAACCATACCACACTTCTGCTTCAAAACAACCGGTGACGTTATACATGGCGCAAAACTTGTAAGTAGCCCTGATGATTTTCCTCTTAAAATATAAGAAATGAAACGAGATGGGCAATGTGTTAGTTTATGGCAGCACAATATGGCTGCATATGTGTCTGATAATCAGCTTCTAAATACTGAAAATATAGATGTAGTTATAGTTGGGGGAGGAATCACCGGCCTTACTACGGCATTATTGCTACAAAAAGCCGGCAAACGTTGTTTGATAGCGGAAGCTAATAACCTCGGGTTTGGTACTACTGGCGGCACTACCTGCCACCTGAACACCATAATGGATACACCTTATTATCAACTAATTGAAAATTTTGGGGAAAATAATGCGCAACAGGTGGCGCGCCTTGCCCGCAATGCTATAGAGTTGATTGAAAGAAATATACAAGAGTATGATATACAATGCGATTATGAAAAGAAGCCGGCCTATCTATTTTCTCAAGACAGTAAGCAAACAGAAGAACTTGGAAAAATAGTAGAAGGAACTAAAAGGGTGCAGGTAGATATTGATTATGTATCTTCATTACCGGCACCTATACCGTACAAAAAATTAGTTAAAATTCCGGGTCAGGCCCAAATGCACGCTACTAAATATTTGTATGGTATCGCACGTGCATTTGAGAAAATGGGAGGGCAGATACTGCAAAACTGCAGGGTTACGAACGTAATACAGGAAGGTGGAGATACATGGGTAGAAACAACGGTTGGCAAAATTAAGACGGGTAGTGTGGTTTATGCCACGCATATACCACCGGGCGTAAATATTCTGCACTTCCGTTGTGCCCCTTATCGCAGCTATGTGTTGGCAGTACTGCTTAAAGATGATAACTATCCCGATGCTATGGTGTATGATTTGTGCGACCCTTATCACTACTACCGCACGCAGGTGGTAGATGGGGTTAAATATCTTATTGCCGGCGGCGAGGATCATAAGACAGCGCATGAAGAAAACACAGAAACGTGTTTTGAAAAACTGGAGCATTATGTGCGCCGCCACTATGATGTGGATAGGGTTGCTTTTCGTTGGTCATCACAATATTTTGAACCAGCCGATGGCTTGCCTTATATCGGACAATTACCCGGTAATCCCGCTAACGTATTTGTAGCTACAGGTTTTGGTGGCAATGGCATTATCTATGGAACTGTTTCTGGTTTAGTATTATCTGACCTCATCTGCAACGGAGCAAGCGTGCATAAGGAACTTTTTAACCCTGCCAGGGTG
>DATGXP010000693.1:0-3030 GCA_035298845.1 Chitinophagales bacterium | reverse complement strand
AAACCTGCTGGTGGGCCTGCCTATTTTATGGGGCGTGGCACTCGCCATTCTCGATACCTTTTTAATACTCTACCTGCAGAAAAAAGGGATGCGCTACATGGAGGCTTTCATCTTCTCACTGGTAGGCATCATTGGACTTTCATTTTTTATCGAGCTGGCTTTCGCCCGTCCGCACATAGGTGAACTGGTTACCGGTTTTATACCCGGTTTGCAGGATAGCGGCGCACTTTATATTGCCATAGGCATAATAGGGGCTACGGTTATGCCGCACAACCTTTACCTGCATTCATCGCTGGTGCAAACCCGCCGCAACGATAAAAGCGACGCCGGTATCTGGACAGCCATCAAGTACAATTTTATAGATTCAACCATAGCTCTCAACCTTGCCTTTTTTGTAAATGCCTCTATACTCATTCTGGCAGCTACCGTGTTCTTCAAAAACGGCTACCACGATATTGTCGAAATTCAGGATGCACACCGCATGTTGCAACCCTTGCTCGGCGAAAAACTGGCACCCATGCTGTTTGCAATAGCCCTTATTGCTGCGGGGCAGTCATCTACTATTACCGGTACATTGGCAGGGCAAATTGTAATGGAGGGCTATCTTGATTTGCGCATTGCTCCCTGGCTGCGCCGTTTAATTACACGCCTTATTGCGGTAGTGCCAGCGTTCCTGGTTATATGGTTTCTGGGCGAAGAAAAAATAGGCGATATGCTTATCCTTTCACAGGTAATACTCAGTATCCAACTTGGCTTTGCCATTATCCCGCTCATCCATTTTGTAAGCGATAAAGAGAAGATGGGTAAATTTGCTATCGGTATTGTTATTAAAATACTGGCCTGGCTATCGGCTATAATTATTGTAGGCTTAAATATTAAGCTGGTGATAGAAACCTTAAGCACATGGCGCACTTCGCTTGTTGGATACGAGTGGGCCTTCAATTTCTTTATTATGCCCGTGGTGGTATTGGCTATGTTGCTGTTGGTGTATGTTGTTTATTGCGCGCTTACCGGTAAGCGCTTTGTGCGCGAAACCAATGCGCCGCATGGCAAGGCCGAGGATATACCGGTGATAGAGCAGAAAACATACAGCCGCATTTCTATCTGTGTCGATTTTTCGGGCAGCGATGTAAAAGCAATTACGGCCGGGGTTTCGCACGGTAGTAAGCAAACAGAATTTTACCTGTTGCATGTAGTAGAAACCGCCGGTGCTCGAACGCTGGGCGATAGCATACAGGATTTTGAAACCACCGAAGATGCAAAGCAGCTAAAGAAGTATGCCGAGCAATTACGCGCGCAGGGTTATCATGTAGTAGAGGAGTTAGGCTTTGGTGACCCTAAAAAAGAAATACCGCGCATGGTAAATGCGCTTAACGCAGAGTTGCTGGTTATAGGCACCCACGGCCACCGCGGGTTAAAAGATATCATCTACGGCGAAACCATATCTTCTGTAACTCATAATGTAAAATGCCCTGTACTGGCGGTTTAATTGCGGGAACAATTAAATTTGCCACCGATGTTGAGCAAATTTGTAATAGGAGATAAGCAAACTTTCGGGCGCACAGTGCGAACCGAAGATACCGCTGCTTTCGAAAGCGGTGAAGTTCATCCCGTTTACGCTACCTTTGCCCTTGCCCGCGATGCCGAGTGGAGCAGTCGTCTTTTTGTATTACAAATGAAAGAGCCAAATGAAGAGGGAATTGGCACGTTTGTTAATGTAAAGCATATTTCGCCGGCATTTGTGGGCGATACAGTTATGTTTGAAGCCACTATTGATGCGTTAAACGGCAATGAGATTAATTGTTCGTTCAGCGCCAGGGTAGGCAACCGGTTAATTGCGGAAGGCAGAACCGGCCAAAAGATTTTATTAAAAGAAAAACTTGAAAAAATATTTGATGAAATAAGAAAGTGAAACGTAGCTGGGCTTTCCGGCTGTTTACAATTCACAATTCACAATTTCCTGTTTACTGCACATGATTGATCCTACTAAAATAAATATACAGAATAAGCGCGTTGGTTACGAGTTCGAAATTATAGACCGTTACGAAGCCGGTATCGTGCTGCGGGGTAGCGAGATTAAAGCTATTCGTGGAGGTGGTGGCAGCATTAGCGAAGCCTTCTGCCTGCTGCGCGATGGCGAGTTATTTATCAAGAACATGAACATACCCGAGTATTCGCATGGGGGCTATGCTAACCATGTACCGGTTACCATGCGCAAACTACTGCTTACCAAACGCGAATTGGGAAGAATAGATAGCAAGGTAAGAGAAAAAGGATTAAGCATTCTTCCCCTGCGCTTGTTTATTAACGAGCGCGGCTATGCAAAGCTTGAGGTAGGTGTGGGCCGCGGTAAAAAGAAATTTGATAAACGCGATTCTCTTAAAGAGAAAGATACCAAGCGTGATATGGATAGGGCGATGAAAAAGTATAAGTAGAGTATTTGTATTTGCTCTCAATACTCAATACTAGCTACTCACTACTATCTCAAAAGGCAATTACCTTAAACTCTGCCCTGCGGTTTTCATAATATTTCTCTTCGCTGCAGGCATAGCTTTTGGTGGCACAGTTGCAGGCGTTCAGTGCACGCACATTGCCATAAGGTTTTACCGGTGCACGATTGCCTACTCCTTTTTTGTTTAGGTATTCTGAAATAGAAGAGGCTCTTTTTTCAAGTATGTCTTGCTCTTCGCGGCAGTCAGCGTACAAACCTATTTCTAACTGCAGTGATGGAAAACCCTCCATCATTTTGCAAAGGTTGTCCAGTGCGGTTTTGTTCTCTTCACTGAGACCTGTTTTGTTATATTCAAAATGCATGGCCGGAAGCAAACCCGATTCGGCCTGCTTTACTTTTTCCAGCTCTGCCTGAAATGTTTTTTTGCTGCCCAGGTCTTTTTCCGAAAGGATGTAAGTATAGCTCAGGTAGCCTTCGCCGGTAGTAAGCGGCCTGGCGCTCACCTCTAAGCGGTAACGTGCGTTGGTTTTTAGTGTAAAGGTAGTTAGCCCCGAATCGTTGGCGGCCATTTTATATTC
>DATGXP010000692.1:0-2798 GCA_035298845.1 Chitinophagales bacterium | reverse complement strand
AACCTGGCCATAGAAGAGCACCTGGTGCGCCATGCCGATTGCAGCAAAGGCGACTTATTGCTCCTTTACATCAATACACCTTGTATGGTTTTGGGTAAAAACCAGAGCATCTATAAAGAAATAAACTTTGAATATCTGCGTAACGGGACCTTGCTCTTGTGCCGGCGTATATCGGGTGGTGGTACCGTTTACCAGGACGAGGGAAACCTTTGCTTTAGTTTCATTTCGCAGTTTAGCGAGCAGAAGATAAATAACTACCGCTCGTTCAACCAGCCTGTGGTAAATGCCCTGCGCAAAATTGGAGTAGATGCCGAAATGGATGAGCGTAACAACATTCTTTGTAACGGTAAAAAGATATCGGGTAATGCCCAGTTTACCAACCGCAAAAACATCATCAGTCACGGCACTATATTGGTAGATGCTAATTTAGATGTGCTCCGCGCCAGCCTGCGCCCGAATGATTTTAAAGTAGAATCGAAAGCGGTAAGCTCTGTTCGTAGTTCGGTAACAAACATTAATGGTATTGCAGTTGGACTGTCATCGGCTAAGGATTTAAAAGAACATTTGAAGACAGAATTACGGGCAGTGGATGTACTGGGGTTTAGCGATGCTGAATGGAATATCATTAACCAGGCCGCCGAAGAAAAATTCAAGTCGTTTGAGTGGATTTATGGCCGCAGTCCATTAACAACAATAACTAAAAGCGACCTGCAGGTGGTGGTAGAAGATGGAATAATTAGAGAAATAAAAACTGAATTAAGTTTGCCTTTGCTAACCGGTATACGGTATGAATTTGGCAGCATAAAAAAAGCGCTGGAGAATTACCCCAACGCCTCAGATGTTCTAAAACTGTTGTTTTAATTTACTTATTGCCAATAGCTTCCTGCAGAGTGCTTGGTTCTGGCTTGCCTCTATATTTAGGGTTTTTGCTCCATTCATACACACGCTGTCCGTCGATGTATTTAGATACAAAGGCATCTTTAATTCCCATTTTACGCACATCAGCTACAAATGATTTTGCCACTTCCTCGTCGGGGAAATACGAAATAATATAACGGTTCATTCCATCTACCTCTTCATATCCTATAAAACGTGGCTGGTCAAAATACTTATTGATATTAAAGTCTTTGTAAAGCCCTATCTGCACTTTGTAAACGGTGCCTTTTTGTGGAGCATTATTTATGTGTGTTTGTACTTTGGCTACTATTTCCGAATCTGCATCTTCTACGCTTTCACCCCTTAGCAAGGCTATCTCCTGCTTTGCTTTTTTCAGGTCGGTTTCCATGGTGGCAATGGTATTTTCCTGTTCAGCCTGCTTGGTGCTGGCATATGCCTGGTCGTCCTTTAGGCGCTTAATCTCTGCCTCGTTGCTGTCGAGCGTAGCGCGTATATCTTCCATTTTGGCCTTGTAGCCGGCCAGGTCTTTTTCGTAAGTCTTTAACTCATCTTTCAGTCGTTTTTTCTCTGCCTTGGTAAGCTCCTGTGCAAAACTGAACTGTGCCAGGCAAACGAGAAGTGCAGCAAGTGCCAATATTTTTTTCATATAACTATGGTCTATGGTATGTGAACAAATGTATTTCAAACCCTCTTGAAAGCCTACGTCTCTTTCCACAGCATGTTAATAGTGTGTTTATTTTAATGCAATGCAGGCTTTTCTATACCGCAAAAATATTGCTCGTTGGGTTGAGCGGATTAGGGCAGATTCTACTTTTCTTCCAGCTTCTTTAGCCTTCTTTCAATAGAAAACAGGAACGCAAAAATGCAACCAAGTATGATTGTAAGTACAGCTACCACTACATATATCTTAAGGTTGCTTTTAAAAAAATCGTTCGTGCCGCTTTCGCCTTGTGCAAAGGTGGCCAGCGATAAAAAAGTTAGTATTAAAAGGTTTAAAAACTTTTTCATTGTTCCTGTTTTTGTTGAATTAACTGTAGGCGGATAAGCACAGCAAGAATCCAGAAGCCAAGCAAAATCCAGCCTATTACAGCCGGGTAAAAGAATGCACGCAAAGTGCTATCCAGATCGTATTTGCTAAAGGCCGGGTTGCCGCCATTGCCAGGGTGCATGCTATCGGTAAGCCGCGGCAATACAAATACACACAGTATAAATATTACAAAGGCAAAAATATTGTAGATAGCCGATATGCTCGCTCGTTTTTTCTTGTCAGCGATTGCACCTCTGATTATAAGGTAGGCAAAGTAAAAGAACATAGCAACAAGTGCCGCAGCCATCTTAATATCTTCCAGCAGCAGCTTGCGTATTACATCGCCCCAGCTTACCCCTATATACCAGGTATATTTGCTCCATATTAAACCGGTAAGGTAGCCGCACACACCAAAAAGCATGGCTACTACCACGCTTTGCTCGGCTACTATATCGTAGCTGCTGGCAGCGGCAGAGTTTGCTCCCATTAAATAGCGGATACTGAAAATACAGGAGAAAAACACAAGCATGGTCATGGCAAACCACATAGGCACATGGAAAAATGTGTTGCGGATAGTTTCATACAATATTTCGCGGTAAGGGAAACATGTAAGGTTATGGTGATTGCTTTTTACTTCGGGCTCAGTAGTAGTAAGTAAGGCAACACCTGCTTTAGCGCTATCTGAAACAGTGCTATCTGCAGCTTGTGTTTTCACCAGGGTAATAGCATCGCGGAGGGCGAAGGTGCCATCCAGGTCGTCATTTATTACTACATCGATACTGCCGGGGCGAAAGCTATCCTGCTGCAAAACGTTTACTGCAAACTGTGCTTCTGCTCTATCATTATCAATCACTTTAAATGACAGAGGTGCATA
>DATGXP010000691.1:0-3919 GCA_035298845.1 Chitinophagales bacterium | reverse complement strand
TAGAGATATCCTTCGACTCCTTCATGCCCAAACTAATGCGGAAAGCATCGTTCATGTGCGTTAGCATCTGCGTTACATTCATGCCGCCCCATTGGGCTTTGGTTTCGGGTGTAAGCTTGTTCAGCCGGGTATTGATGGCATCTATCTGTTGGGTAGAGAACTGTTCCATACAACAAGTTTATGCAAATAATGCCAATTGTGAACCTTACTTTTTAAAAGCAAGGCCGGCGGCCTTCAGTGCGTTGCGTAGCTTAGGTATGCTACCCGGGCCCAGTCCGTGTATTTTAAGCAGGTCTGTCTCGGTAAAGGTGGCAAGTTTCTCTAAGCTTGTAATGTGCTTAGCCCCCAGGGCGCGCCGGGCGGGTGCGGCCAGCATTTTCATAAAATCCTGCTTTGGCACTTTAGCTTTTTCGCACACGGGGCATACCGGGCAATCGCTGCTTTTGTAATACTCGTGCCCCTTGGGGCAGGTGCGGAGTGTTTTTGGTATAGTCATATGGTTTAATCAATGCCGAATTTAACGGGATTAACCGCAATTACTTTTGTTCTACCTGATATTGATATCTGTAACGTATATAATTCTCCTACGTCAGAATCTGCCATTCCTATAAAGCTGGTAACATTTATAGATGAATCACCAGGGTTAAAATTTATATCACTGGGTGGTGTTAGAAAGCCATTATTTAAGAGATATAGTTTAAGTGAATCACGAAAATTTGCTTTGGTGATTATTAATGGCTCTTCATATAAATTGGATTCAACTTTATACTGTATTGCTTTCCATTTCCTGATAATACATTCCGATGGCGATTTTATAGTGTCTATATAGTTTATAGTGTCCTGGCAATGAATTGAAATTTTGTAATTTATACCGTTTGCGAGAGCCGTATCTAATTCTTTGCGGTTTGGCCAGGAACATTCTACATATTTGGTGGACCAGGATACATTCTGCGATGCTATTTGTGACTTATTTGTAGAAGAATTACAACCTGTGATAAAAAAAGATAAAGCAAAAACTATGGGATAGAGAGGGCTTGAAATAAGAAGTCTTACTTTTAAGGTATGCATATATTCAAACATACACATATTACTTAAGGCTTAAAAAATTAGCGGGAAGCAAAGATGAAAGCCCTTACTCTTTCATCCTGTACTTCCCGCTGGTACACCATTTAGAAAATCTTTGCTGTGTTTATCGTATCAATGTAACTGTGCCTCGTTTCAGAATACTTTCTCCATCGCACACATACTTTACCGTGTATACCAACACCTGCGAGCTTAATTCCACCCCGCGGTGTTTGCCGTTCCATCCGCTGTTTTCGTTGTTGCTTTCAAACACCAGTTCGCCCCAGCGGTTATAAATACTCATCTGGAAGTAATTGATGGCCTTGCCGTTTAGCTGGCGTAATACCTTATACTCGTCATTGTTACCGTCTCCGTTAGGTGTAAACGCGTTGGGCAGTAAAACGGCATTGAATGCTTCATTGGGCTTTTCTTCCTCCACGCACTCTACCACTTCTACCGAGCCTGTTGCTTCGCAGCCGGCAGCGTTGGTAACAGTTACTGCGTAATTGCCCGTGGCTGTTACTTCTATAGATGCTGTTACTGCACCGGTAGCCCAGTGATAACTGGTGTAGCTGCCGGGCAGTGTAATACTAACCGGGTCGCCGCAGAAGGTATCTGTAACCGCCGGCATGGTGCCGTTGGCACTGGCTACAAATATAGAGTCGCGTGCAGTGCAGCCACCGGTGGCTGTTACCTCCACGTAGTATAATCCACCACCGGTAACGTTAAAGGTAGAACCGGTGGAATTATCCTGCCACAGATAGCTGCTGTATACGCCGGGGTTAAGCAGCAGGGTTTCGCCGGCGCAGAGGAAGGTATCGTTGCCCAGCTTTACAAACGAGGCGAACTCGGTAATAACAATAGTATCGGCCGATGTGCAGCCATTGTTATTGCTGACCTGCACATGGTAAGTGCCCGGCTGCGTAACCGTAAATGTTTGATTAGTTGACGCATCCTGCCAGAAGAAACTGCTGTAAGCGCCGGCATCTAACTGTATGTTCATACCGGTGCAAATAAATGTATCGGCGCCCAGCTGAATATTCCCGGCATCGAACACATCTACATGGAACGAAGGGGAGCCCTGCGAGCAACCATCGGTGGTAGTAGCCGATAGACTATAATCGCCGCTGGTGGTAAGCAGAATACTTTCGGTAGTGGCACCGTTAGGCCATGCATATGTAGCCATACCTGTAGGCCCGGAAACTGAGATGTTGTCGTTTTCGCAAATCTGGTAGCAACCGGTAAGTGCATAGCGCATATCGGGCAGCGGAGAGAATGCCATATTGTGGTAACTGGTATTGGTGCAGCCAAACTGGTTGGTAGCTATTACGGCATAATAAGCATTTTGGGCAGGCTGAATATTATTACCAAACACACCGGTGCTCCATCTGAAAATATCTGTACCGGTTACTGATAAGGTTACCGGGTCGCCCATACAGTGCGGGCCTGATGGGCTCTCTGTAATTGAAGGAGCTACCGGACGGGGATTTACAACTATATGCAGTACAGCCGAAGTATCCTTACATCCATTTGCATCCGTAATAATCACCTGATAATCGCCGGTGTTGGCAGGTGCCAGGTTATAGTTATAATAGTATTGGGTGGTCATATCGGGTGTGCCATTCACCATCCACTGAAAAGTAGCCGTTTCATTTACCATGGCATTAAACTGCAAATACTCGCCCTCGCAAAATTTTGTATTGCTACCAGGGTTGCTGATAAATGCCCGCGGGGGGATATTAACCGTTACTATGGCTGTATCGCTAAAGCCACTGCAGCCGGTAGCAGGGTCTGTAACCCATGCATAGTATTCGCCGGTTTGTGTGGCGGTAATCAGGTTAGTTGTTTCCGCCGTGTTCCAGTAGTACTCATTGCTGCCGGGCAAGCTGATATTAATATGCCCGCCCTTGCAAAAAGAGAAGGGGCCTGCCGGGCTGGGAGACGGTTGGGCAAAATCGTTTACTGTAATGGTTTCGGTATGTGTATCCAGGCAGCCATCGGCATCTTTTATAGTAAGGCTGGCAATATAGTTTCCGGCGGCATCATAGTAGGTTACAGGGTTGTAATAATTGGCTGTTTCAGTATTGCCGAAACTCCAGGTGTAGCTGCTTATGAGCAAAGTGTGTATGGTAGCATCATTAAACAGAGCAGGGTTATCGGTGCAAACGCCTGTGTAAGCTAAGTCAGCATTAAGCTGGTGTACCGAAATCTGTTTTTGGAAAGATTCGGTGCATGTACCATCGCCCAGTGTGAGTGTTACATTGTAAGAAGAAGCATTGTTAGGATATTGATAGTTGACCACATTGCCCGATGCCGTATTGCCATCGCCCATCTGCCAGTCTATACTTGTTAGTGGCAGCACAGAAGTAGATGAGTTAGTTAGTTCTACCAAGCCTTTGCAGCCACCCACTTTGGTAAAGTCGCCATTCATTACCGAGTTAATGGTAAGCGATTGCGAACAATGGTACCAGGTAGTGCCGTCATTGGAATAAAACAGGTCAATGTTTTTGGTGCCCGGTGAGTTGAAATGGTGCGATGGGCTTACTTCGGTGCTTATTACGCCATCGTTAAACCTCCAGTGATAATAGGTAGCTGTAACACCGGCTGTAAACTGCACCGGGTTACAAACAGGGTTGTTGGTAGTAAATACCGGGGATATGCCGGGGCATGGCAGTGTAACACTGGGATTGTTGCACACACCACCACTGCACGATACGGAAGTGGGCGATGCAGTTGCTGTGACGCTAACCGATACAGTACAGTTAAACTCATTGGTCATAGTAACGGAATAGATACCGGCCTGGTATATGTATTGGCTGGCCTCGGTGTTACCTGTGCTCCACAAGTATTTTACCGG
>DATGXP010000690.1:0-3063 GCA_035298845.1 Chitinophagales bacterium | reverse complement strand
GGGTAAACTGCAATACCCGGCCTGTAGCAAAGGTGACCATGCCGGTAATAATAAGGATAAACGGAACCGGCGAAGTATGTGAAATTGAGCAGTACACAATAACCAAAACCAGCGCAAATAAGAATGACATCCACATATGGTACACATGCAGGTCGGCCATTGTTCTTATCTCTTTCTTTCTGGCACGGCCTCTTTCGTAAATAAAGCCCACAGGTACGCCAATTACAGGCATCAGCATCCAGGGTAGACCAGCCAGGTTTCCGGCTCCGCCGCGTATTAAAAAATAATTGGCCAGGCAGCAGGTGATTACAAGTATGCCCCAAAGCATAAGGTGAAAACCACTTTCGGCTACCTTATTACGGGCACCGTTTATCATACTCTGTATAAGTCTGAAACTGTCTTCGGCCGACATTTCTTTTTCTATCGATTCCATGGCTATTGTTTTAGGTTAATATTTAGAACTATAGCGCAAATGTAAACTAGTTTATTTTATAAACCAAACTTATTTTAAAAAAGCTGAACAAACCGTTGTTCAGCTTTTTTAAACGCATATGCTATGATTAAGAAAGCACACCGCGCGAAATTACAATGCGCTGTACCTCTGATGTACCTTCGTATATCTGTGTAATTTTTGCATCGCGCATCAGGCGCTCTACGTGGTATTCTTTCACATAGCCGTAGCCGCCGTGTATCTGCACTGCCTCTACAGTGTGTTTCATGGCTGCTTCGCTGGCAAATACTTTAGCCATAGCCGATGCCATATCGTAGTTCTGTCCGGCATCTTTCAGGCGGGCTGCTTTATAAACCAACAAACGGGCTGCTTCTATTTCTGTGGCCATATCGGCCAGCTTGAAAGCCACTGCCTGGTGATTGATAATTTCTTTTTTGAAAGCCTTGCGCTGTTTAGAGTAATCTACCGCCAGCTCGTAAGCACCTGCAGCTATACCCAGTGCCTGTGCTGCAATACCGATGCGCCCGCCGCTTAATGTTTTCATGGCAAATTTGAAACCAAAGCCATCTTCACCTATTCTGTTTTCCTTAGGTACTTTTACATCGCTGAACAATAGGGTATGTGTATCGCTGGCGCGTATGCCCAGCTTATCTTCTTTTTTAGCTACGGTAAAGCCCGGCATTCCTTTTTCTACTATCAGTACGTTGATGCCTTTGTGACCTTTCGCCGGGTCGGTTTGTGCTATTACTAAATAAGTAGAAGCGCAGCCTCCGTTGGTTATCCAGTTTTTAGTGCCGTTAAGCAGGTAGTGGTCGCCCATATCTACTGCTGTAGTGCTCTGGCTGGTAGCATCGCTGCCCGCCTCTGGTTCGCTCAGCGCAAAAGCGCCAATTTTTTCTCCCTTGGCCAAGGGCACCAGGTATTTTCTTTTTTGCTCTTCGGTGCCATACTCCTCCAGCCCCCAGCATACCAGCGAGTTGTTTACACTCATCAGCACCGAGCACGAAGCATCTACCTTCGATATTTCTTCCATAGCTATTACATAGCTAAGTGTGTCCATTCCACCACCGCCGTATTCCGGCGATACCATCATACCCAAAAAGCCCAGCTCGGCCATTTTTTTCACCTGCTCGGCAGGCCATGTCATGTGTGTGTCGCGCTCAATAACCCCCGGCTTGCAATCGTTTTGTGCAAAATCGCGGGCTGCCTGGCGTATCATCTGGTGTTCTTCGGTAAGTGAGAAATTCATGGTAGTAAATAGTAAATGGTGAATAGTAAAATAACGAGGGGCGAAGATATTAGAAAAGGGGGCGAATGCAAGTGCGAATTACGAAGTTAGAAGTCGGAAGAAAAGGCTAAATACAGTTGGCGGGAATACAGTAGCTGGCAGATGGCAAGAAATGCAGGCGATTGCTTTACCCGAAGAGCGTAGTTCGAAATGAAATCTACTTCTTCGAACGCTCAATAATTTCGGTAGTGCTAAACCCTTTTAGGTAGGGGATAGTTTTTACTTCTCCTCCGTAGCTTTCTACAAAACTGCTGCCTACTATTTCTTCTTTTTTCCAGTCGCCGCCTTTAACCAATACATTGGGTTTAATAGCGTGGATTAATGCTTCGGGGGTAAGCTCGTAAAAGAAGATTACGGCATCTACAAACTGAGTAGAGGCTAGTAGCGTGGCACGCGATTGCTGGTCGTTAACCGGCCGGGCCGGGCCTTTTAGTTGCTGTACCGATGAGTCGGAATTTACACCTATAATGGTGCGTTCGCCCAGCTCGTTACAGCCTGCCAACAGTTGGATATGCCCCTGATGGAGGATATCAAAACAGCCATTGGTAAACACAATTTTATCGCCCAGCCTGCGCCAAAACTCAATGCGCTTAAGAAGCCCATCGAGGGAAAGAATTTTCGACTCAATTTTCTCTTCAAAAATCAAGGGTTACGAGTTTAAGGGTTGTTCTTCTAACGATGGCTCCCTGTTTAATATTGCGAGCAATATCAACGAAAGTACGCCACCCACCAATACCGACAGGGTCTGGGCTGTCCACTGCACTAAGCCGAAAGAGATGGCCGCACTGCCCACCACACCGTATAGGGTCAAAACTATCTGCATAAAGATAGGGTAAAGCCCCAGGCCCCCCGGTGTGAGCGAGAAAGCCACACCACTAAAGAATAAGCACATAGCCGCCGCTGCAAGGCCTAAGCCCGAAGTTTCGGGAAACATCATAAAACCGGTGTAGGCCATTAATATATACAGCGCCCAAATCATTACCGTATGAAATACAAAAAGCAAAGGGCTTTTTACATCCTTAATAGATATGATGCCTTTGATAAGGCCCATGCTCCGCTCTTTAAAATCCTTCTTAATGTTCTCGAAACCTTTAGCACGTATTTGCGCACCAATAAACACTATAAGCCCGCCCAATACCGCCAGCATTACCCCGTATTTAAGTATAGGGTTTATCTGGTTTTTGGCAATAATATCGGCAAACTGGGTAGCGGCGTTACCGGCTATTTGGTGGTATAGCTGTAAAAATTTTTCGCGCTCTGCTATTAGTAATCCGGCCGATACCACGGCCAGGCAAATTACATCCATCAGCCGCTCAAGCACCAT